>JBDQLO010000008.1:0-12697 GCA_040262735.1 Fluviibacter sp. | reverse complement strand
CTGGCCCATTTCCTGACCCGCTGCCTGCATCAGGGTCTCCGCTGCGTTCGTGTGGTCACCGGGCGTGGCTTGCGTTCACCGGGCCAGGTAGCCGTGCTGCGTGTGCTGACACGCAACTGGCTGGCACAGCGTCAGGAGGTGCTTGCCTACTGTCAGGCCAAACCCGTCGACGGTGGTGAAGGTGCCCTGATCGTGCTTTTACGCAACCAGCACCGTCCGCATCACGCCAACGCCTCCCGCTGACCAATTCCATGAACCCTTTAGACACTGCCCGTTCCCGCCGCCGGCTGTTGATTGCCATGGCGTTTTTGGGTCTCTCGATCGTTCTGGCTCAAGTCTTTAAAGATCAATTATTCAATCTGATGCGTGGTCAAACGGAAGTCACCCGTATCACCCCGCCACCCTGTGACATAAACCGGCAACCCTGCCCGTTGCCGGTGGTCAGACCGAATGCCCCCGACGCGCCTTGGCACTTCAGTATCACGCCACGACCCGTTCCGGTCAGTCGCCCGCTGACGCTGACTTTAGCCCCGCTTGATCAACTCCCGGAGACCCATCGGCCGAGTGCCGTTTGGGTCGATCTGACGGGCGAAAGTATGGATATGGGCTTGATCCGCATCGCGCTCACGCCCACCCCGGATGGCCGCTGGGAAGGCACTGGCAGTATCCCCGTGTGCATCACCGGTCAGATGCGCTGGCGGGCGGGCTTGCATATGCAGCTGGAGCAAACGCTCATCCAGGCCGACTGGGTGTTTGTTGCCCCAACCACCGAATCAACCCAACCATCGCATCAATCATGAAAATTGCTACCTGGAATGTCAACTCGCTCAATGTGCGTCTACCCCATCTACTTGATTGGCTGGCTCGTGAAAGCCCCGATGTAGTGGGCTTGCAAGAAATCAAATGTGAGGATGCCAAGTTCCCCATCGACGCTATTCGTAACGCAGGCTATGAGGCGGTCTTTGCCGGACAAAAGACCTTCAATGGCGTCGCTATTCTGGCACGTACCGCCATCACCGAGGTTCAGCGTGGTATCCCGGGTTACGACGATCCGCAACAGCGGGTGATTGCGGCGACTGTGAACGGTGTGCGTATCGTCAACGCGTATTTTCCCAACGGACAGGCACCTGGTAGTGAAAAGTTTGCCTACAAGCTGGATTGGTTGGCACACCTGACCACCTGGTTAAAAGAGGCGCTGGCGTCGTTTCCGCAGCTTTGTCTGGTCGGTGACTACAACATTGCACCGACCGATGCCGATGCTCACCCCGACTGGAAAGAAGCAATTCACGTCTCTCCCCCTGAACGCGCCGCCTTCGCCGCACTGGAAGCGCTGGGTCTGAGCGATCTTTTTCGCAAATTCGAACAACCAGAAAAAAGCTTTTCCTGGTGGGATTACCGGATGAATGCGTTTCGTCGCAACTTGGGTCTTCGGATCGATCACGTCCTGGCCAGCAGGGTACTGGCCGAGCGCTGCACCGCGTGTGTGATCGACCAGTCGACCCGAGTACTGGAGCGTCCCTCCGATCACACCCCGGTCATCGCCACCTTTAGCTAAACAGGCCGGCGTTAAGCCAGTTGGCGGGTCAACGCCACGAAATCGGCTTCGCTCAATTGTTCGGCGCGTTCGGTGGGGTCGACGCCCGCCGCCGTAATCTGATCAGCACTCATCAACGGCTTCAGTGTATTGCGCACCATTTTGCGACGCTGCGAGAAGGCCGCATTGACGACCGCCCGTAATTGCGTCTCATCCACCGGTAAACGCTGGGCTACAGGCTTGGGTATCATGCGCACCACCGCTGAGTTGACTTTGGGCGCCGGATCAAACGCATCGGGCGGCACATCAAGCAATGGCTCGAGATAGCAGTAACGCTGCAACATCACTGATAGCCGGCTACGATCGGCATCGCCTGGCGCAGCCACCATGCGATCGACGACTTCTTTTTGCAACATCACATGGATATCACGAATCGACGCCACTTTGTCGAGCAAATGAAACAGGATCGGCGTCGAGATATTGTAGGGCAGATTGCCGACCACGCGTAAATCCGGACCCAGCGTAGAAAAATCAAATTCGAGCGCATCACCGGCATGAATTGTCATCTGTTCCCGCGTGTACTTTTTTTCCAGTCGCGCGATCAGGTCGCGATCTAATTCAACCACATGCAAATGACCAGCACGCTCCAGCAACGGCTGGGTCAGCGCACCGAGGCCGGGACCAATTTCAACGACATGTTCGCCCGCTTGTGGATTGACCGCATCCACGATGCCATGAATGACGCCCTGATCAATCAGGAAGTTCTGGCCAAAACGCTTACGCGCCCTGTGGCCGGTTTCTGCGGCCAATTTGTTCGGGCCTGGGCGGCTCATACCACAGATCGTTTGGCCAGTTGCGAGGCAAGTCCGACAGCGGCGTAGAGACTGCCCGGATCAGCGGCTGCAGGATCGTTGATCAACCGCCCGGCCAGATCGAGCGCGGTACCGTGATCCACCGAGGTGCGGATAATGGGAAGCCCCAGGGTGATATTAATGCCCTGGCCAAAGGTCGCATATTTCAGCGGTGCCAAGCCCTGATCATGGTACATCGCCAACACGGCATCGCCCTGCGGCAAAACACGCGGGGTAAACAAGGTGTCAGCGGGCAGCGGACCAATCAGCGTCATGCCTTCTGAACGCAAATGTTCCAGCACCGGTATGATCACGTCGATTTCTTCAAGGCCCATGTGCCCGCCCTCGCCGGCATGCGGGTTTAGGCCAGTGACAAGAATTCTGGGGTTCTCCAGACCAAACTTTTCACGCAGATCCTTATGCAGAATCCGCAGAACAGCGGTGAGTTCTTCCGTCGTAATAGCGGCCGACACATCTGCCAGGGGGAGGTGCGTCGTCGCCAATGCAACACGCAACGGCCCCTGCGGCGTATCTCCACCGAGCATCATGACCACACGCGGCGTGGCGGTTTGCTCGGCCAGGTATTCGGTATGGCCGGTAAAGGGGTGGCCAGCATCGTTGATAACCCCTTTGTGCAACGGAGCGGTCACCATCGCTGCGAATTCGTGTTGCTGACACCCCAGTATTGCCCGATCCAGTAGACGGATCACATAGTCCGCGTTTTGGATATTCAATTGACCCACGACGACGGGCGCCGCAACCCGTATATCACAAACGACCAGCGTGCCGCGATGCGAGGCTTGCGCAGCGGATGCCGGATCATAATCACGAAACTCAACGCTAATACCGATCTGCGCGGCACGTGCCTCGAGAAGGGCACGATCACCGAGAACCACCAGGGCATCTGACCAATCCCGCTCAGAGAGGCGCAAGCATAGATCCGGGCCAATGCCCGAGGGCTCGCCGGAAGTAATCGCCAGTCGGCGAACAGCCGTTGTCATTGGTCTTCGAGACGAATCTCGACGTAAGCCCGATCGCGTACCTGACGGATCCATTCCAGATTAGCGTCTTCCATCTTGCGCTGACGTAATGCACCCATGGCGCGCTGGCGCTGCCGATCCTGAGACACGTCCGTTGTGCGGCGCTCCAGGACCTGAATGATATGGAAGCCAAATTGTGTCTGCACCGGATTGCTGATTTCACCAATCTTTAGTGCGTTCATGGCCTGATCAAACGGCTGCACGGTATCGCCCGGATACAACCAGCCCAGGTCACCGCCCTTTTGTGCTGATCCATCCTGCGAATAGAGTTTTGCCAATGCGGCAAAGTCTTCACCCGCTTTGAGGCGCTGATGCACGAGCGTGATCTTTTGCTTGGCTTCCGATTCCGAGGTGATTTCGGTCACCTTGATCAGAATATGACGCGCGTGGGTCTGTTGTACTTGAGGCAAGGCACTGCCGCCACCCCGTCGACCGATCAGTTTGACAATGTGAAACCCACTTGGGCTGCGCACCACATCGCTGACCTGACCTGGCTTCAGGTTTGCCACGGCGGCCGACATAACCTGTGGCAGGCTATCGATGGGACGAAAGCCCAGATCCCCCCCCTGCATGGCATCGTTTGATTCTGAATTGGCAGCAGCAAGTTGTGCAAAATCCTTGCCGGCCTTGGCCTGTTCATCAATGGCCACTGCTTTGGCACGAAGCTTTTGGAGCGTTTCCGGTGACGCCCCTTCAGGAATACGAATCAGGATATGTGCCAGATGCACTTCTTCGCCCGCACCGCTGCCGGTCTGGTTGGCCAGAAAGTTATCGACCTCTCCGGGTGTGACCATAATTTTGGCATCGACTTCGCGCTCACGAATCCGGGCAACCATCATCTGGTCACGAATCCCCTCCCGAAAATCGGTCCAGGTCATACCGTCCCTTTCGACAACCTGACGAAGCTGATTGCTCGACATCTTCTGGTTTGCAGCGATCCGGTCGATCGCCTGACTGAGTTCGTTGTCTTCGATGCGAACCCCGGCCTCTTTGGCCTGTTGCACCTGCGCCCGCTCGGTAATCATCTGATCGAGCACCTGACGCTTCAGAATCTCTGGCGGTGGCAGCGGCACCTTCTGGCGTTGCAGTTGCGCCGTGGCCGAACGCGTTCGCGCATCGAGCTGGTGTTGGGTGATGACCCCTTCATTGACCACGGCGATAATGCGATCCAGGGTCTGCGGTCGTGCCGGGCGTTGCTGCGTCGTCTGTGCCTGCACAAGCCCGGACAGCAGGGCTATCAGCAGCAACACCCCACAGCCGCGGGTGGCCAACAAACCGAATCGGTCAATGAGTCTCATGCGTGCTATGTGGCCTTGATTAGTAGTAGGGATCGGACATGGGTGCCATGAAGGCGGCATCCGAGGTTCTAGTGTAATTCGGGATATTACGGCGCAACACATCCAGTGGGCTGGAGCCGACACTACCCATGCCCTTCAGTTCCAACTGGAGGAAGAAACTGGTATTCAGGAACGGCGTCTGCGTCGAGCTGTACGTAATGGCGCGGTGATAAACAGCCCGTAATGCCCAGCAGGCCGAGTTGTACTCCAGACCGGCCAGACTTTCGATCTGCGACGACTGAACGCCCGAATAGGTGTAACGGCCGACGGCACGGATCGGCCCCCAGATTTTCCAGGCACCATTGATGTCGTTCTGCATCACCGCCGTTGAGCTGGGCCCGGTCGTGGCACCACCCGGAATGTAATCTTGATTTTGGTACCGATAGGTGTAATTCAGCACATTCTCGCGGCTTGGCTGAAAGCGTGCGCCGATGCTGGCGCGGTTGATGCGGTTCACCGAATTGGTATTGTTACTCGCCGCATTGGCCTGCGCGTATGGGCTGACCTGCGCAAAACCATTCAGCGAGGTGTACGGCGCGACCATGCCGGCCGCCTGGGCAAAGTAGTCGTTCGCGCCGTAGCTACTGGTCGGCTGATTAGCATACAGATTGACCTGCTGCGGCTGGAAGAAGATCCGCTGCCCCAAACTGAAACTCATCAGCTGCTGCCCGGTTTTTTCCATGGAGTAACGCGACGTAATCGCCGCCGTGACCTGGTTGGCGTTTGACACGCGATCCCAACCCGTAAACATGTTTTCGCTGAACATCTGCGCATAGCTCACATCGGCCACACCGGTATCAAACAACGGTAAGTTGGTCTGGCTGCGGTAAGGCACGTACAGATAGTAAAGCCGTGGCTCCAGCGTCTGGTTCAGGCTGCGACCGAAGTATTCGGTTTTGCGGTCAAACACCAGGCCCGAATCCAGCGACAGAATCGGCAAGGTTCGCGAGGCCACATCCGATTGAATACCGGTGGTGCCGTCATAGGCGCCAGAGGTCGTCAGCTGGCCGGCGTTGGTGTTGTACTGTGTGTAGTGCACCCCGAACTTGGGGGTCACAAACATGCCCGGCATCTGCCAGCTGGTGGCCAACTGCGGATACGCCCAGAATCGGTTACCCTGAACGTAGCTCTGGGTCTGGTTCGTAAAGTACGAGTTATTCGCTGAGACCATGGCATCAAGCCGCGTGGGCTGATCGAACATCCCCATGCTCTGGATCACTTCCAGCTCGTCCTGATCATTGAGCTTGACGTTACTGAAGCCGGCGGCACCGAGCAGCGAACGATTCATAGAAAAGTTGACTTGCGGCAGCAGCTGGTAGGGCGTTGCAACCGGCGCACTCGGGTTAAAGTTTAGTGTCTGGTAACCCTGGGCAACAACGGAGGCGTTCCAGGTCGGCGCGGCATAATTCAAACGTCCGGTGCGCGGCAGGTATGACTGCGACATCGCCGCCAACGAGTTATTTAGATCGGTGAAATAGTAAGAATCCGAGACGCCCTGCAGATCCCAGGCACCGGTCAGACCAGGTAAATAAGTGCTGAAATTTTGCTGGTGCTGCGACAGGAAGCTCCACCGATCCCGATTCATCATACGATCATTCGGCATGTAATTGAAGGCATCGCGACCGTTAAAGGTCGGCGCTACTGTTTTACCTTCGTTGCCGAGGTAGCGGGTGTCCATGTTGAGTGAGACACCCCGCCGTCCATAGACCACCGGTGTAAACGTTGCGTCATAGTTTGGTGCCAGGTTGAAGTAATACGGTAGTGATGCCTGGAACCCATTGAGCTCTGAAGAGCCAAAACTCGGTGAGAGAAACCCGGAATGACGACCCTTGTCCAACGGGAAGAATGCATACGGCGTATAGAAGAATGGCACGTTCTGGAAATACAGCAACGAATTCGATGCGTTACCCGAACTCTGTTCGTAATCGGCGTGATAGGTCGACGCTCGCAAATACCAGCCGCTATCGCCGGCTGGACACGTGGTGTAAGTGGCATCTTCGGCCTTGTAGCGGCCTTCGCCCTGCAAATAGATGCGTGATGCTTGTCCGTGGGAGATCGTTTCGATCACCTTGGCCAAGGGGCCCTGACCGGGCAACTGCACATTGCCCTCGGCCCCTGTAATGTTGGCATTCGGCGAGTCGACTGGTACGGCCTCGGCCGTTGCCGGAGCCGCAATCTCAGACACACCGGGCTGCTGGGTCATCGTTGCACTTGCCGCGCCGCCATAGGCGGGCACGGCTCCCGGGGTCATTGCGCGTTGCTGGCTGGTTGCCGGCGCGCCGGTGCCACCCATGGAAGGCGTATTGAATGTCCAGGGCCCCTGATTGGGTTGCGTGACACGTTTCTGTTGACGGATCTCGTAGTTCACGTTGTCGATATAACCGCTCCGTGCCGCGACAACCATGTTAGCCTCGGTCCCCGTCATCGTGGAGCCCTGGCGGGGATCGCGGTAAAGCACATTCCCCTGTGCATCCACATTGTCTTCAACGATGTTATAGACCAGGCGGTCGGCGTTCAGCAGTGCGCCATCACGACGCAACTCGGCGTTGCCGGTCGCTGTAAGCTCCAGATCGTTCCGACCCGTAATGCTATCGGCCAGAAGCTCGGTCTGGTCCTTGGGCAAAGGCTTGGGCATCGGCTTAGGCTCGACCGGCTGTTCCACATCGTTAGCGGCCAGCGGCTGGTCTTTACGATCGCGACCTGCCACCGTGGTTTCGTTAGGCTGCATCCGGGCCGGCACCGGTTCATTGGGTGCGACCGGCGCGGTTGGCACCCGTGGCGCCGTTGGCTCGTCATTTGGTCTTGGGGCTTCCGGGGCAGGCTGGGGCGCCACAGGTTCGGCCGCTTTGGCGCTGGCCGTGCGCGGTGCAGAAGCCGGCGATGCGACGGGCGCATCCGGCAAGGGCTCTCCCGGCGCCGCGGGCTGGGTGCTTCGTGCAAGATTGGGTTCGGGCGCCGGCGTCTTCAACTTTTTGGCGGCTTTGACCGGTGGCGCCATGCCACCCAACGCTGCCGGCGGCGCAACCGGGGCACCGCTCAATAATGCCGGATCAATCAACAAGGGTTCCAGACGCGTTGGCATTGCGGTGCTCTGCGCAAAAGCAGCGCCGCTTGTCAGAACGCATAGCCCGGTGGCCAGTCCGGCCAACCACCTGCCCAGCATCGGCAGCCCCAGGCGGCCAGGCACTGAGGGCGCGGCAACACCAGCCCGACGCTCGGATGCTGCACGGGATTTACGTTGTAGAGTGGACAGAAAAACAGGCAAGTTGACGAACCCGATGCACAGACTAAGATCCCCACCGTCAGCACGGGCTTTGGGCAAGGTAAAATAGGGTCAATTCTAGCATTTTCAGGCGTTGCTACGCCCGATTTCCCCTGGATTTCCGACTGTCTGCTTCCTTGAGCGCCCTACCGCCATGACCGTTTCGTCTGTGACTGACCCCCATTCCGACCCACGACTTAAGGCGGGCATCCGATTTGCCGCCGAGAGCCAACTGCACGCGGGCACGCCGACCCTGGCACCGGCCTCGGCGGACGCCAGTTTTCGTCGCTATTTTCGGGCGACCTGGCCAAATGGTGAAACGGCCGTTCTCATGGACGCCCCACCCGACAAAGAGGATGTCCGTCCCTTCGTGCAGGTTGCCGACCTGATGGCCAAGGCGGGTTTGACGGCACCCAAAATCCTGGCTGCGGATGTTGCCAATGGTTACCTGCTACTGAATGATCTGGGCAACGCCGGTTACCTCAAAACACTCCATACGGCTGAGGCTAAAGCAGCTGATACGCTGATGCGCGGTGCCATCCAGGCATTGGTGCAGTGGCAACAATCGTCCCGTCCGAACGTTCTGCCCAACTATGACGAAGCACTGCTTCGCCGCGAGCTCGGCCTGTTTCCGGAGTGGTGTATTGACCGCCACGCCGGCCTGGCGCTTAACGAAAAGGAACAAGGCTGGCTAAGCGGTGTGATGAACGCGCTGGTCCAGTCCGCGTTGGAACAACCGAGCGTTTTCGTCCATCGTGACTTCATGCCGCGCAACATGATGCGTACCGAGGATCCCGGCGTACCTGCCATTCTGGATTTTCAGGACGCCGTCTATGGCCCGATCACCTATGACGTGGTGTCATTGTTCCGTGACGCTTTTATTTCCTGGGATGAAGAACGTGAGCTGGATTGGGTAATCCGCTACTGGGAAGAGGCGCGCAAGGTCGGCCTGCCGGTGCACGGCGATTTTGGCGATTTCTGGCGCGCCTACGAATTTATGGGGTTGCAGCGTCACCTCAAGGTGTTGGGCATTTTTTGCCGCCTGAATTACCGTGACGGCAAATCGCACTACCTCGAAGACCTACCGCGCTTTTACCATTACGCGTTCCGGACCGCTGAGCGTTACGCCGAACTGCGCCCACTGGTCCCGATTCTGGAACGTCTGTCGCCACGCGATCTGCAGATCGGCTACACCTTCTAGGGCCACGTGATGCGCGCGATGATTCTTGCTGCCGGGCGCGGCGAACGGATGCGGCCGCTGACCGACCACTGCCCGAAACCGCTATTGCCCGCTGCCGGCAAGCCGTTGATCATTTACCACCTGGAACGCCTGGCTGGCGCTGGTTTTCGCGACATTGTGATCAACCACGCGCACCTCGGTGAACAACTCGTCGCCGCACTAGGGGATGGTCGCCAATGGGGTTTATCGATCACCTGGTCACCTGAACCCATCGGCGCTCTGGAAACAGCGGGTGGAATCCGCCAGGCGCTATCGAATCTGGATGCGGGTGACGATCGCCCGTTTCTGGTGATCAATGGCGATATCTACTGCGACTGGCCCGTCCAGCCATACCCCTTGGCGACAAACGATCTGGCGCATTTGGTGCTGGTCGATAACCCGCCCCAACACCCGGTGGGCGATTTCGTTCTCACCAATGGGCGAGTCAGCGACAAGCCTGAGAATGCTGCTGTAACGACCCTGACCTTTGCGGGCATCGGTTTCTACCGTCCCAGCTTATTTTCCAACCTCATTGCCGGGCAAGTTGCCAAGCTGGCACCCCTGCTCCGTGCCGCCATGGCCCAGGGACGTGTGAGCGGCGAACATCACACAGGGCGCTGGGAAGATGTCGGCACGCCAGAGCGTCTGGCGTTGCTCGACATCGAGCTTCGGGCGCACACCGCACCCTGAACGTGCCACCTTGCGGCATAGCCGGCGTATGATCATGTGATGCAACGCACTCTGCCAGCGCCCTTGGCGCCTCTCGCGACCACCCTAGTTGATCCGACGTCTTTCGTGAAGCGTCGTGCCGACTTGCTTCGAAAAATGCATCAGTATGGGCGGGGGGTCGCCATTATTCCCACCAGTACAGAAACGCTTCGTAACCGCGACACGCATCACCCCTTTCGTTTTGACAGCAACTTCTGGTACCTGACTGGTTTTGAAGAGCCGGATGCCGTGCTGGTGTTGCTGATTTCCGATGCCCCACAAAGCCTGCTGTTCTGTCGCGAAAAGAATGTTGAGCGCGAGCTGTGGGAAGGCTTTCGCTATGGCCCGGAGGCCGCACGGGAACAGTTCGCGTTTGATGGTGCCTTCCCCCTTGAGTCACTGGACACGATCGTCAGTGAACACTTGACCGGCGTGCGCACGCTCTGGCATAGCGTCGGCATCAATACTGATTGGGATACCCGTGTTGGTCGCTGGCTAGAACATGCGCGCGGCCAAGCGCGCTCTGGGAAACAACCACCGACCATGATTGCCGATTGGCGTGCGCTGGTGGAGCCAATGCGTCGTTATAAAGATGCTGGCGAACTCAGGCTGATGCAACGTGCGGCCGACATCGCTGCCAACGCTCATGGTCGCGCCATGCGCGCCTGTCGGCCTGGCGCCTACGAATACCAACTGGATGCCGAACTACAGTATGCGTTTCTGCATGCAGGCGGTCACCCACCGTCATACCCCGCAATCATCGCCGGCGGCGCCAACGCCTGCGTGCTTCACTACACGGCCAATAACCAGCGGCTGCGCGACGGCGACCTGGTGCTCATCGATGCCGGTTGCGAGGTGAGCGGGTACGCCTCGGATATCACGCGCACCTTTCCGGTCAATGGTCGCTTCTGCCCCGCGCAGCGGGCGCTCTACGACATCACTCTGGCTGCTCAGGAGGCAGCCATCGATGCTGCCCAACCCGGGGTTGCGTTCCATGCACCGCATGACGCCGCGCTCCGAATTCTCGTTCAGGGCATGATCGACCTGGGCCTTTGCCAGGGTAGCCTTGACGGCGTTATCGAATCAGGCGATTACCGCCGTTACTACATGCATCGCACAAGCCACTGGCTGGGACTGGATGTCCATGACGCCGGTCCGTATCACGAAGACGACGAGTGGATTCGCCTGCAGGCGGGCATGACACTGACGATCGAGCCCGGTTTCTATGTGCGCCCCGCTGATGATATTCCGACCGCCTTGCACAATATTGGCATCCGCATCGAAGACGACGTTGTCATCACGGAAACGGGGTGCCGTGTCATGACCGCCGATGCGCCCAAAACCATCGACGCCATCGAACAATGGATGGCCGGAATCTGATGCTTCAGGCACGCGAGTTCGATATCGTCATCCTTGGCGCCGGCCCGGTCGGCACCACGCTTGCCTTATTACTCGCCGGTAGCCGGCATCGCGTGCTTCTGGTCGAGCAACGCGCCTTCGCTGCAGGCTTCCAAGATCCGCGGGCGCTGGCGCTATCAGCGGGGGCCCGCCAGTTGCTCGACCCGATTGGTGCCTGGCCAAAAACGGGGGGGCCGGGCGACGGACGCTGCACGCCGATCGAAACGATTCATATTTCTCAAGCGGGCGGCTTTGGTCGCACGCTGATTGATCGGCAAGATTATGGTGTTCCGGCGCTCGGTTATGTCGTGCGCTACGGTGCGCTGGCCGAGCGCTTGCAAGAGGCGCTGGGTAACGCCATGCAACGCCACCATGAACAGCTGACCTGCCTTGAGAACACCACAGCACACGTTAGCGACGCGACCAATCGAAGCGATAACGCGGCTGGTTTCTGGCGCGATGTCGAGTTGACCCAAGATGGCAAAACCCACACGGTGTGCGCGCGCCTGATCGTTCATGCCGAGGGAACCCCCCCAGACAATAGCCAGGGCGTGATCGCACGCGGTTATGGTCAGCGCGCCCTGATTTTTGAGGCGGGTTTGACGCAAAGTCACGGCCAACGTGCCTGGGAACGTTTCACGCCGCAGGGCCCGCTGGCGCTATTGCCGGTGGCGGGTGTCGGGGGCAAACGGGTGTCGGTGGTCTATACCGTGCATGAAAGAGAGGCCGAACATTGCCTGGGGCTCAATGACCTCGCCATTCTGCAACGGATTCAGCAGGCGATTGGCCCACAGGTGACCTTTACCGATATCAGCCCCCGTGCCAGCTTCCCGCTCAAGCTGCGCCTACGCCAACCCGTTGTGAATCCACGTGAACTCTGGATCGGCAATGCGGCACAAACCCTGCACCCAGTTTCGGGACAAGGCTTTAACCTGGGGCTTCGGGATGCAGCGATGCTGGCGCAGGCATTGCGTATCACGCTAGATCCGGGCAGCGCGTCCGTGCTGAACCGCTATGCCCGATCGCGCCAAATGGATCGTTGGGGTGCCGCAGGCTTTACCGATAGCATCGTCCGGACGTTTTCAACCCCGTTTCCGATGTTAAATGCGGTTCGCGGTATCGCGCTCAGTGCACTCGACCTCGTCAGTCCGCTCCGTCACTTTGTTGCCCGCCGTATGATCTGGGGTGCCCGCGCCTGGCCCTGACTAAAAATTAGGCAAAAAAGCGGTTTTCCCTTTATAATCTAGGGCTTTCTTGCTGCCGTTGCCTCGATAGACGCGTTATGGAATTCGTTGGTTTCAATCTCCGGAACAATCTGTTCGTTGCCCCGATGGCGGGTGTGACGGAT
>JBDQLO010000007.1:0-13940 GCA_040262735.1 Fluviibacter sp. | reverse complement strand
GGGCCCGCACTGGTACTATGATCTGAACGAACTCCACGCCAATTACGGGCCGTGGATCAGCGACTACACCACGCCCAAACCGGGTTGGTATCACTCGGGCATGAGCGCTGGCCAATCCTCACAAGCCGGAGTCTTGCTGGCGCTGACCTTAGGTTCGCTGGTCGACGCGGGGCACTATGATGAAGCCGATTTTTGCCGGCGCATGGACGAAGACTTCTTTCCGTTAATCGATGGGACCCCGATGCATGGTCCCGGTGGTTACACCAGTCAATCGATTCGTTCGGCTTGGCAATTACGTGTCAAAGCGGGTCTGCCCTGGGGGGACGTCGCGGGCAACGCCGATACCACCGAAGCGGCGGAACGCACCCTGGCCATTGCCATCCGTTACGCCCTTGAACCAACGGCACTGGTATCTGCCGTCATGCGCAATACCCGCCTGACCCAAAATGATGGCACGGTCGTCGCCATGACGGTGGCTTATGGCGCGGTACTGGGGATGCTCATCGAAGGCCACCCCCTGGATACGGCGTTGTCTAGCAAGCTCATGGCCCGCGTCAAAACGGGTCAACTGCCCTTCCATACCGTCACGACCGGCAATTTGCAGGCGCCGCAACCCGGACTAGCAGAACGCACAATGACCGTCTTTCCCTCGCCAGACGCCCTACTGACCCCCTCTAACATTGCTGCCGCTGCAATCGACCCCGACATTGACATCAACCCGGCATGGAAAGTCTCGTTGGTTTACGGCATGCCTTGTGCGGTGTATCACCAGTTCCCGGCGGCCTACTATCTGGCAGCGCGTTTTGCAGATAACTTCGAACTGGCGGTACTCAACGCCGTGAATGGCGGGGGTCAAAATCAGGCGCGGGCCATTTTAACCGGCGCGCTGGTCGGCGCACAAACCGGCTTATCCGGCATTCCCGAGCGGTTCTTGCAGGGTTTAGACAACGCAGCGGCATACCTTGCACAGGCCAGACAACTGGCAGATCAGGTCTGTCAACATGCCTGATGCATTTTTATCCGGGTTTTATAGGCTTCGTTTGATCCAGATCAATAAATCAGCCGCTCACGAACTTGTAACTTGATCATCATGACGTATGCTGTACTTAGAGACTTCAAAAGAAGCGGTGGGGAGACAAGATGTATCACATTGAGATCATGGGCTTGAGAACTGGACAGTGGACTTTCTATGAGTCCCTGGAAGCGTCGAGAGATGATGTGCTGAGTCATATCCGATTGATCCGGTGTTCATTCCCGAATTTTTCCGTCAGAGCTGTCGAGTCCGATTCGGGTCAGTTGCTGCGTCTTTGTGACCGTGAGGTTACGGAGAGCGTCTGAAGAAGCGGTACATGGCTTGGAAAACCTTGAGGGCAGGTTGCAAAACCTGCCCTTTTTACTGATCAGCCCTGTTACCACGCCGGGTCGCTGAGCGGCCTATCCGGCAAAATTCAGACGGGATGAACGAACGCTTCAGAACCCGGCCCGGGCTGCGGAGAAGATATAAACATTGGCTTGGTCTTATAACCAAACGCTATAGAACAAATCCTGGACTTTTCAGTGAAAGTGTCCTACCTTTTTACTTGGGTATTAAGATTCGCCACGTAACACGATGGAGGATTGCATCATGTTGTCACAAACTGATTTTATCGGATGCAGTAGTCTCTACGAATGTGAAGTCGAGGCTATTGCCGAACACGAACACGTGCCGATGGCGGTGGCGGTGGTCATCGGTGAAAACTTGCTCACGTCCCAGGAAGGCATTCTCTGCCTGCATAAAATGGTGATCGAAGATATCGAACACGCGATTGAATGCCAGGATCGGGACAAAGCGCTGAGATTTGCCGAGACCTACAAGTTTGTCTCGCAAAAACATCCTCTGGTGCCAGGCAGTCCAAGCAGACACTAACCCCAGTAAGACCCCAAGTCGAAACAGACTTTAATACTGGGGCTTTTTGCTCTGGATTTCCAGTACCGTATGTCCTTTGGGGCAAAGGAGCCGCTTGTGAACAGAATCCGCAGCAGCGTAATCATCCTCAGGCTGTAATACCGTTGCCGAATAACGCTGGTCGCAAGCGATGCAATGGGTTTCTCCCAGGCCTTGCCTCAGCATATCGTCGGCCAGCAGGGCAAACCCGGTCCAGACCCAAGGCACCTCAACCGGCGAATCGTCACTGAGGTTGGCGGTTCGCACCCAACGAATGATCTCGGATTCTTCTGCCAGCGAACGCCAATAGCGTTTGATCGGCTTGGCCGCGGTCGATTCGATGTCGGCGGCACTAAAGAGATGACGGGCAATCTTTACGCCACCTTTGGTCGGCGAAAAACTAACGCGTGACGCGCAATACGGCAACGCTTGAGATAGTCTGAACCGCTCTCGCATAAATGCGGCCGATCGGTAGTCGATGGGCGCCAGCGCTCTAACTGACACCAGGGCCTTTGGCCGGTACATGAGGGCTAGGGGCCAACCGACGATACAAAGAACCAGAATGGCAACGGCCACGCTTTTATTGAGATACTGCCGATCAAACTTATCCAGTTGATAACTGGCCATCACCACCAGCCACAGCGAAAAAAGTGCCCCGATGGCAACGTAGACCTGGGCAACCAGCGTGAGCGATAACGTCATCACGGCCGGCTCAGCCAATAGGTCTGGTAACGGTGGTCGGGGTCATGTTCTTGTTCTTGTTTAACCACATTGAAATGTCGCCCTCCCCTCGGATCTGTACCGCGGCCTGCAATATACAGCCAGTTACCCTGATTGCTGTAAACATCATAATCGATCAACTGTGACTCGAACCACGACGCACCTGCGCGCCAGTCACCTTGCATATCGTAGATCCAATAACTTGCCACAATCTGACGCATTCTATTGGAAAGATATCCGGTTCGGGAGAGCTCCCGCATACCTGCATTGATGAAAGGGTGGGCTGTTTGTCCGGTGACCCACTGGTCAAATGCATGTGCATCAAATTCGACAGGGGGTTGATCCGTCAGCCCCCGGGCGTTAAAAAGTTTTTTACCGAACTTCAATGGCAAAAACTCAAAATAGTCGCGCCACAAGAGCTCGAACCACAACCAGTCAGTGCCCTCATTGGCCCCGAATGTCTGCTCATACGCATCAAGACGCTGTACGATGACTCTGGATGAACAGCACCCCAATGCGAGCCAGGGCGAAAACTTGCTGGAGTAATCCATACCCATGAGTTGATTGCGCGTCTTTTTGTAATGATCGGGCAGTCGGCGTGCAAAGTACTGATCGATATGGCGTTGCGCTTCCGTGGCGCCGCCCTTGAATGGTAAAACCATCGATACGGCAGAAGGCGCATCTGAGCCGGCACACGCCGGCATGTTGTTTGGCAACGGTGGAATGATACTGGGCTCTGCCAGAGGCTGGGCGTACTTTAATTTTGACACTTCGACACGTTGTCTGAATCGAGAAAACACATCCGGCATGCTACTCAGTGCAAATGGCAGGTCAGCAGGGTCCAGCATGCTCGATTGCCAGAACTCGCGGACATCACAACCCATCTGCTTGAGACGCGCGATGTCCTCCTGCTCCTCTGGCGCTGCAATCTTCTGGGTGTAAAGCAAATGCGCCCCCAGTTTGTTAAGCGTTTCAGCAAGAAGGTCGACGGGGTTTCCTGCCAAGACCATGAGATCAGAACCCCGACGCTGGAGTTGTTTTTTTAGATCCGCTAGGGATTCATCTTCAAACTGTCGACGGCACGGCCCCACGCGCTTGAATCCCCACCGGGTGTTCAGGGTATTTTTGCTGTCACGGATGACTATAGGCAGCAAAAAGTCAGCGTCGATGCACGCCTGAGAGAACGCCGGATTGTCATCAAGGCGCCAATCGTTTCTGAACCAATAAACGATTATTTTCATGTCAGAACCCTTCAGCCTGCAGCGACGTCACTGACCAGAAATGATCCGTGCCTGTAAGACAAGATGGAAAGCTCGGCATGGATGGCGACTGGGCAGAACAAGACCGGGCGCGATTCATCGGTTCGTAACGAAACCAGCTTAGGGTTGCTGTGGTGCCCAGGAGAGGACTCGAACCTCCACACCTTACGGCGCCAGAACCTAAATCTGGTGCGTCTACCAATTTCGCCACCTGGGCAGCAGCTTGAGGCCGAGATTCTAACAGATTCGCAGCGGCTGATAGACGTCTATACTTGCGGCATGTCTTTGCCGACCCCCTCGACCGCAACGGATCATTACGAGAATTTTCCCGTCGCCTCGCTCTTGTTGCCCCGTGCGCTGAGGGCGCCGGTGGCGGCGATCTACCGGTTCGCCCGCGCGGCCGACGATATCGCAGACGAAGGCACAGCCACCCCGGCGGAACGACTCGAGCGTCTGCAGGCCTTTGAGTCGGCGCTGCAAGCCATTGCCACCGGTCGGCCTGTGGCGGACGCGCTGGTGCCCGTTTTCCAGCCGCTACGCGAGGCGCACCTGCGCATCGAGTTGCCACTGTCGCCCTGTCATGCCCTGCTCTCGGCTTTCATGCAGGACGTGCGTCAGTCGCGCTACGAAAACTACGCGGATCTACTCGATTACTGTCGCCGGTCGGCCAATCCGGTCGGGCATCTGATGCTGCATCTGTTTGCCGCCGATACGCCCGCAAACCGAACCCTGTCTGATGCCCTCTGCACCGCACTGCAGTTGACCAATCACTGGCAGGATATTGCGATCGACGCCAGCAAGGGCGATCATGGTCGTATCTATCTGCCACAAGACGAGCTGCGGCTGTGGGGCTACAGCGAAGACGACATTCGTTCAGGCGCTTGCGTTCATCGACACCCGCAACGCTGGGCAGAATTTATGGCGTTTCAGACTACACGTGTCCGTGCGCTTTTCGATCAGGGGCGTGCGCTGCCCGGCATAGTGGGTTGTCAATCGTGGCGCCTCGGTCAGGAACTTCGCCTCACCCTTGCCGGTGGCCAGCGGATACTGCAGAAGATCGATAGCGTGCAGGGCAACGTTTACCAGTATCGCCCCAGGCTCAATGGGTTTGATTGGGTGCGGTTATTGCTGACGGGCTAGTACAATACGTTTCATGAATGTTCATGATTACTGCCAGCAGAAGGTTGTCGAGAGCGGCACGTCGTTTTATTACGCGTTTCTGTTCCTGCCCACTGAAAAACGCCAGGCGATCCACGCCCTCTACGCCTTCTGTCGTGAAGTTGATGATGTCGTGGACGAGTGCGAAGATCCGGCAGTGGCCGTGGCCAAACTCAGCTGGTGGCGTCAGGAGGTCGCACTGCTCGATCATGGTCAGCCGACGCACCCGGTGATGATTGCCCTCAAGACGGTGCGCGAACGCTTTGATTTGCCGCTGGAGTATTTCAACGAAATCATCGATGGTATGGCAATGGACCTAGAGTACAGCCGGTATCCTGATTTCAAATCGCTATCGTTGTACTGCTATCGTGTCGCCGGCGTGGTTGGCCTGCTCTCGGCCGAAATCTTCGGTGTGACCGATCGCAAGACGCTGCGTTACGCAACCGAATTGGGCACGGCGCTGCAGCTCACGAATATCATCCGCGATGTGGGAGAAGACGCACGACGCGGCCGTCTTTATATTCCGGTCGATGAATTAGAACAGTTTAATGTCCCTGCGACCGATATCATGAACGCGCGCGAAACCCCCGAGTTTAAGGCGTTGATGGCGTTCCAGGCCGAACGGGCGCAAGGCTATTACACGTCGGCACTCCATACCCTGCCCCTAGCCGATCGGTCGGCGCAGCGCCCGGGATTAATCATGGCAGCGGTGTACCGCACGTTGCTCGATGAGATCACCCATGACGGCTTCCAGGTGCTCAAACAGAAAACAGTATTGCCGCCGCTGCGCAAACTGTGGATTGCGCTCAAGACCTGGTTTAAATACTAATGACGCACACCGATGCATCGCGGCCATCGGTAGCGATCATTGGGGCGGGCTGGGCTGGCCTGGCCTGCGCCCTGAGACTGGCCCACGCCGGCTATGCGCCGGTTGTGTTTGAATCAGCCCCCGAGCCCGGCGGCCGGGCGCGCCGCGCAAAGCTTAATGAGACCTATCGTGACAACGGTCAACATCTGATGCTGGGCGGCTGCCTGGCTCTGAGCGCACTCTTTAAAGACATTGGCCTGCGTATGCCTCGCGTGCCTTTCGCCTTTACGGGCGATCAGCGCAGCGTCTCGCTCGTTCATAGCCGCGGCCGCATCGGCTTATTACTGGCACTGATGCGTGCGCCCGGTTTCCGTATGACCGAACGCTGGGCGCTGATGCGAGCGCTCATCGGTTTACAACTGGGTGGTTGGCAGGTGGCAGACAACGTGACCGTTGCGCAATGGCTCGAGTCGCGCCAGCAACCACCCGCACTGATCGAACACTTCTGGCAACCCCTAGCCCTGGCGATATTGAATACCCCGATCGATCAAGCGGCGATGACCCGGCTGGCACCGGTGCTGCGAGATACGCTGGGGCGCGGCGCAGCCGCGCTGGATATCCTGCAACCCAACGCCGATCTGAGCGCTAGCGTGGTGCGTGCGATGGTGCGCGCCCTCGAATCGCAAGGGGGCCAGCTACACTGCGGCCAGCGGGTCACGGCCGTGGCGTCGCAGCCCCAACGTGGCCAGACGCTCACGCTGCAATCGTCGACCGCACCCCTTAACTTTGATCACGTCGTGGTGGCGGTACCCCCCTGGTCGCTGACGCACATCAACCTGCCCTTCGACGCAGCCCCCCTCACCGATGCGTTTGGTGCCCAACCGATCGCCACGGTGTATCTCGGATTTGACGATCGCGTGCGGCTGCCTACCCCATTGCTGCAACTTGCCGGCCCGACGCCGGCCGACGCGCGCATCTGGGCGATGGACCGGGCGCATTGTGGCGAGCCGGGCGTGATCGCCCTGTCGTTATCGGCCGATGGCCCCTGGACACTGCTCGATCACGAACAACTGGCGACACACTGCCTGACCCATTTGCAAGCAACGTTGGGCATGCCGCTGCAGGCGCATTGGCATAAGGTGGTGATAGTTCGCAAAGCCACGCCGGCCATGACGCCACAGGCAACCATTTCAAGGGCTGCGCTGCACCCGTTACCCGGTCTGTGGCTCGCGGGCGACTGGACCCACCCAGCCTACCCCGCCACCCTGGAAGCCGCTGTGGCGAGCGGCGTGATGACGGCTGACGCGATTATGGCGACTGAAGGCGAACGCCAATCGAAGTAGTCGGTTTTTTTCGATAGAATGCGTTCACTATGACGACTTGGGCTATAGGCGACATTCAGGGTTGTTACGACGCGCTGCGCCAGCTGCTGGATCAGTGTCGCTTCGACCCGGCCACCGACCAGGTCTGGCTGGTCGGCGACCTGGTGAATCGCGGTCCGCAATCACTCGAAACACTGCGCTTTATTCGCGCCTTGGGCCAATCCGCCGTGACTGTGCTCGGCAATCATGACCTCTATCTGTTGATGGTGGCCGCGGGCGCGGTTCCCCGCCGCGGCAAAGACGATACGCTGGATCCGATCTTCGCCGCACCGGATGCCGTTGAACTCCTTGACTGGCTCAAAGAGCAACCCCTGGCGCATTCGGCCAAGCTGGGCGGCCAGCGTCACTTGATGGTTCATGCCGGACTCTTGCCCGGCTGGACCGCCGATGAGGCCATCGCGCTCAGCCAGGAGGTCTCTGCCCGGCTGAAGGGGCCACAGTTCGCCGATTTTCTGCATTCGCTCTGGGGCGACACGCCCCTTGCCTGGGATCCAACCTTATCCGCTGACGAGCGCGCTCGGGTGATCGTGAACGCCATGACCCGGATGCGTTTCTGCTCGGCGGCCGGTGTGATGGATCTGAAGATCAAAGGTAAACCGGAAAACGCCCCCGAGGGGCATCTGCCCTGGTTTGACGTGCCCCACCGCAAAACCGCCGATGATGTGCTGGTCGTTGGCCACTGGTCGGCCCTGGGGCTGAAGATGAGCCCCCATCTGGTCGCACTCGATTCTGGCTGCCTGTGGGGTGGCCATCTTACGGCGGTCAGCCTGCCGGAACGGCGGGTCGAGCAGGTGGCCTGCACTTCCTGCGCCGCATTCTAGACGTTTGCCGCATCGCCGTTGGCAGAGGATGACGCCGAACGGAAAGCCACGCAAATTCGGCGTAGAATAAGCCTGTGTGCACTGCACCATCTATTTGTCATGTGGACATCTGAGGTGTCATTTGCAGGTTGAGGTATGCCATGAGTGAAGAACATTATCTAAAGCCCCTCTTCGAGCCCGAAAGCGTTGCCGTATTCGGTGCCAGTGACCGCGAGGATTCGGTCGGTCATATCCTGTTCCGCAATTTGCTGCAAACCGGTTTTGGCGGTCGGCTCTTTCCGATCAATCCCAAACACGAAGCGGTGCAGGGTCAGCCCACGTTTAAATCTCTGCACGACGTTCCCGGTCGCGTGGATCTGGCCATCATCTGCACGCCGCCCATGAGCGTGCCGGGGATCATTGAACAATGCGGAGAACGTGGGGTTCGATTTGCACTGATCGTGACCAGCGGTTTTGCCGAACGCGGCCATGCCGGGGCGGCGCTCGAACGTAAAGTGCTCGAGATTGCGCGCAGCTACAGCGTCCGCATCCTCGGACCAAACAGCCTGGGCATCATGCGCCCACCCAGCAAACTGAACGCCACCTTTACGCAGGAACGCGCCCATGAAGGCAAAATGGCGCTGGTGTCGCAATCCGGCGCGATCTGCTCGGCCATTCTCGATTGGGCCTTGCCTAATCATGTCGGCTTCTCGTCCGTCGTTTCATTGGGACGCTCCAGCGACATCGACTTTGGCGAGATTCTCGATTATCTGGTGCACGACCCGCGCACCTATTACATTCTGCTCTACGTCGAAGGCATCCAGAACGCCCGCCAGTTTTTGTCTGCCCTCCGCTCGGCGGCACGCATCAAACCGATTCTGTTGTACAAAACCGGCCGCTTTGCGTCTGGGACTGCCGCAGCGCTGACCCACAGCGGTATTCGCAGCGGTTCCGACACGGTCTTTGATATGGCTGTCCGTCGTGCCGGGGTTGTTCGCGTCAATAGCATTATCCAGCTGATCGAAGGCGCCAAAGCCCTGCACGACCGCTTACAGCCCAAAGGCAAACGTCTGCTCATCATCACCAATGGCGGCGGCCCCGGCGCCATCGCGGCAGACCGTGCCAGCGAAGTCGGCATTCCCCTGGTGGATATGAGCGAAGACACCATTCAGAAGCTCAACCAGGTGATGCCCACGACCTGGTCTCATGCCAACCCGGTCGATATTGGCGGTGACGCAACGCCGGAACGAAATCGCGATGCGATCACCCTGGCGGCAGCCGACGATAACGTCGATGGATTGCTGGTCATTCTGACCCCGCAGGCAATGACCAACCCGATGGCGGTCGCCGAGATGGTGGTCGCCCTGGCCAAAGATCTCACCAAGCCGCTCATTGCCTGCTGGATGGGAGAACAACACACGCGCGAGGCGCGCGAGTTTCTGTCAGCAAACAATATTCCGGTATTTCGGATGCCGGAGTCATCCGTTGACCTGTTCTCGAACATGTCGACCTTCTACGAAAACCAGCGCCTGTTGCTACAGACGCCGGCCGCCAAATCCGAAGACAACGGGTTACGCATTGAAGGCGCGCGGATGCTGATCGATGCGGTGCTGGCCGAGAAGCGTAAAACACTCTCGGAAATGGAATCCAAGTCGGTGTTGCGCGCGTTCAAGATTCCGGTCGCGCAAACCATGGTGGCACACAGCGTGGCCGATGCCCTGATGTATGCCGAGCAACTCGGTTTTCCGGTGGCGATGAAGGTCGACTCGCAGGATATCCTGCGCAAAACCGATGCCGGCGGTGTCCGCCTCAATATCCAGGATGCCGTGTCGCTACGCAACGCCTATCACGACATTATTGATACCGTGAAACGCAAACATCCGAACGCCCGAATCAGCGGTGTGTCGATTGAGCCGTTCGTGTCTCGGAACAATGCGCGTGAGGTGCGCGTTGGTGTCTTCCGTGACCGCACCTTCGGACCTGTCATCACTTTTGGGAGTGGCGGGAACGAATCCGATCTCAATCCGGATCGTGGCATGGCGCTTCCCCCGCTCAACCAGGTGCTGGCCGAAAGTCTGGTCAAGTCGACCCGCACTTATAATTCGCTCAAAGCCCATGGCAGTGTTCCCGCGGCCAATATTGACGCGATTTACGAACTGCTCCTGCATATCTCCGACCTGGTGAGCGAGATTCCGCAGATCATCGAGCTGGACATCAACCCGCTCATGGTGGATGACGAGGCGGTCATCGCCGCGGATGCACGCATCGTAATCGATTATGCCCCGGCAACCGTCGATCGCTACGCGCATATGGCCATCCACCCCTACCCCAACCATCTGGTTGAAGAATGGGTCCTGCCCGATGGCGCTACCGTCACGATCCGTCCCGTGCGCCCGGAAGATGCCGATATGGAGCGAGATTTCTTCAACAACCTGTCAGACGAGAGCCGCTACTTCCGTTTCATGGACACGATCCGCGAACTCTCTACGCCGCAGCGGGTCCGCTTTCCGCAGATCGACTAGGCCCGGGATCGGGCTTTCGTCGCTGGCGCGCTCGCCAGCGATGGCAAACCGGTCCAGCTGGGGGTCTCGCGTTATGTGGCCAATCCGGATGGCGAAACCGTGGAATTTGCACTCACCGTGGCCGACAGCTGGCAGAAGCGCGGTCTGGGTCGCAAACTGATGCAAGTACTGATCGATTGCGCCCGCAGCAAGGGCTTCTCGGCCGTCGTCGGCGAGGTGTTGTCCGATAACAGCAAAATGCTCAATCTGATGAGCTCGCTGGGCTTCAAGATTCTGGCCAACCCCGAAGACACCTCGATCAAGCGGGTGGTCAAACCCCTCACCCACTAGGCAATTCTGGCTGACCCGGGTCAGTAAGGGAGTCGACGAACGCCGACAGCGGGCACCGGGGGTGTGCCCGCTGGTTTAAACGACACAGTCTGCGGCTCGCGCGTAAACACCACATTGATCAGGAACTCGTTTTCTTCGCTGAGCGCCTGGCGATTGATGGTGAGATACTCCCGGAAGGGCACACCCACGGGCTCGACGATATAGAAGTCGCGCTTTGTGCCCATCTCCTTGCTCTTGTAGCTGTAGTCCGAAGCGCGGAACGCCACCATGTGATACGCACCGCGTTGAATCTGGCGGGTGCTCGTCACATTGTCGTTGGAGCGCTCCACCAGGTTGAGTTGTATCGAGCGCAACTGCCGCACAACATCGCCCGCCAACCAGGTCTGATAACAGCGCAGCGACTCATACTGTGGATCGTTTTTAAAGCAGATCAACCCTTCGCCGTTCACGAGTTCGGTGCCACGCGGTGTCTGGTTTTTGAAAGGGGATGGCCCTAACCCCAGGGGCACGGCAACCGGCGCCGTGATTAACGTCATCAGTGATTTGCCGATATCCGACCATTTGGAACGCTCGAAATCGATGCGCTGTCCCTGAACATTGAGAAAAGACTCCAGATCGGAATACCATTTTTCTGCGGGCGACACGTCTGAGACCTGCAACACAATCTGGGCATTGCGTTTGGCATCCGTACTTACATGCAGGCGATCCATGCGGGCGCTAAACATCGCTGGCCGCTGAATCAAGGCGCCCAGTGTGGCTCTGGCCTCGTCTTGCTTCTCCACAAAACGGCCCACTTCGCCCAGATTCAGGGCGCGTGCGTTCGGACCAAGCGCCACATTCTTCTTATCGAGATAAACATCCGCGCTGATTTTGACACGGCAGGGAGAATCGCCCTGGCTTTCCAGCACCGTGTACTGGCGGACAACACCGCCACTGTATTCGTTCAGACTTTCGGTGTAGTACTTGTCGGAAACCAGCGATTTCTGGCTGTTCACAAACGAGCCCACGACTTTATCGCTGGCCACCACCTTGGCCTGGCCAAGGGCTTCCTGGCAGGTTTGTCCGGTCCCTTCGGCAATAACGGTCCGCTGGTCACCCGGCTTCGGTGTTGAAGCGCACGCCATCAACAGGACGGCCCCGCCAATCCACAGCAGGTGCCGTCCACGCATCCTTAATAACCGCCCATCGCCTTGCGGACTTGATCGGCACCCTTGATGCTCTGCTGGGTCACCACAATCGTCACGGATACGTGTTGCTGTTCTTTGGAAACCTTACGCTCCGTCACCTGTACCCCTTTCAGGATGGCTTGTGCGTTATCGTCGATACGTTCACGCACGGTCTGGGCAATCGTGTTGGCCTTCTGACGACTCTCTTTGCTGGCCTGGCTGTTGCTGGCGGCATCTTCGTCGTCACCGGCAGTTTTGGATTCGTTGTTGCTGTCGACCTGGGCAATGTTCTTTAGGTAGGACTTGGAGATCGTCTGCACCGACTTGGTCGATTTCACATCATTCGACAAAAACTCGGTCAGGTTCCGCTTGGCACGCATCGTAGCCGTTTTAAAAGCAATCTCCACGCCCTCCGGGGCGTTGTTCACCAGCGGGGCCGTGGCCGACGACTTGATGGATAACCAGTTACCCTTGTCATCAAAGGTCAGCGTCAGCGGCCCGTTCTGCTCCAGAAACTCGACATCAGCGGTACGACCCGGTGTGGCATCGACCGGGTTTTTGGGCGTGCTACTGCAGGCCGTCAAACCGAGAACGATCGCCGAAGCAATGAGAAAAGTTTTTTTCATCACGAGCCTTTCAAAAAGCACAGATTAATTGGTGGGAAGCACGTACTGTTGAACCACAACGTCGGAACGGCGATAGAGCGCCTGCACCTTTTTACGCATTTCCGGGTCGGAGATCTGATTGCCCAACCGTTCGTTGCGCGCCAGGCGTTCGACTTTGGCGCCTTTGGGCAACGCCGAACTTTTATCGTTGGCGGATTGGGCGTTATCGGGCGAGCTGTCCGCCTTTTCGGCCGAAGTCCCCTTGTCGACGGTTGATGTGCCCGAATCCAGGGGGGTTGTTCCCACGTCGCTGGTGGACTGACCATCAACGGGTGCCGATGCCGGGGCCCGCTTGAGCTTCTTGCTGGCCGGCGTTTCTGCCTTCCACTGGTTCAGACGCTCGAAGTCCTTGTCAAATTTGGCGAAGTCCCGCTCAAAATTATCCTGCGTCTGGGCATGTGCCTGTCCGAAGCAGGCAACCCAGAAACCGAGGAACAACGAGGTTATTTTTTTCATCATGGCCCTATAACGAAGCAGACTTTATAAAGTTAACGCGTTTTAGCCCATTTTGACAAAAAAAGCACAAAAAAAGCCCGGCGGTGTTTCCGGGCCTTCGGGTTCGGTCGGGCAGACTCAGTCCATGACCGATTCGACCGTGCGTTGATTTCAGTCAAACAGCACGTCGTAGGGGTAGCTCTTCTGCTTGACCTTGGCCTGATCGAAGACTTCGGTCTGCTGCACGTCCTGCGGCTTATCCCACCAGAGGGCGCGACCCTGCTGCTGGTCGGCACGCCATTGCGGGTTTTTCTTCATTTCTTCATTAATGAACCGGGTGTGTTCCGAAACGTAATCTGATTCAACGCGGGCCATGGCAAGCGCTCCAGTAAATTGTTAGGGCAGATTATAAAGCAGACTGGTACCGGCGGCTATGGTGTACTCGGCCAGGCTCAATCTGCAGACACACGGGGGGACATGCCCGGCACTGCCCCCTCCTCCGGCTCGGGGCTGAGCGCTGCCCCGGGCATAACGTCATTAGGCAACCCCAGGGCCTGCCGGTGCTGCTGCCAAAGGCTGAGCATATTGCAGAACAGCGCCCCCTGCTCCAGCGCATCGTCCAGCGCCACGTGGGTATGCGGTAGATCGTCAAACCATACCTTGGGCAGTTTGGGCTTGATGCAGCTGCGGTACGGTAGGCCGGACAACGCCATGGCGAAGGTCTTCATGTCCAGCGCCGACCACGAGAACGGCGATTCGCCGGTATAACGC
>JBDQLO010000006.1:0-15137 GCA_040262735.1 Fluviibacter sp. | reverse complement strand
CCCATCGAGAGTTGCGTTCTGCTTCTTGGCGCATACGAAATGGCAGGCAGTCCTGAAACGCCCGTCCGCGTGGTCATGAACGAAGCGATTGAATTAGCTAAAACTTTTGGCGGTACCGACGGCCATAAGTTTGTGAATGGTGTGCTGGACCGTTTGGCGCCGGCACTGCGTCCACTCGAAAGCAGCGGATTTACGCGCTGAGATAACCATGGCCAGCGAGTTCGCCCTGATCGAACACCTGCTGAGCCAGACGCGCGCCAATCCAACCGCGCAGCCCCCTATCGTTGGCCCCGGTGATGACTGTGCCCTGATACGTGCATCGAAACCTGGTCTGGCCTGGGCAGTCAGCACAGACATGCTCGTCTCAGGAGTGCACTTTCTTGACACTGATGATCCACGGGACTTGGGTTGGAAAACAGTTGCCGTCAATATTTCGGATCTAGCCGCTATGGGTGCCATACCACGCTATGTGACACTCGCGGCAGCCATCACCGCTGAAGACGCCTTGAACCCGCTCTGGATAGAAGCCTTTTTTGCTGGCTTCGTCGATTGCCTCAAGGCTTTCGATGTTGCATTAATTGGCGGCGATACCACTCGAGGTCCGCGCGTCTTCAGCGTTACCGCCATGGGCGAAGTTGAGGCGGATCGAGCCCTGTATCGAGGCGTTGCCCAGGTCGAAGATGACTTCTGGATCTCGGGCACACCGGGCTTTGCCGCCCTCGGCTTGCACACTAAGCTGAATGGCGCAGTGCTCCCTGAAGATCTTGCTAGCCTTGCCGCTAACGCTTTGCACCGGCCGCAACCCCGCGTGGCACTCGCGCGTGCACTCATCGGGCTTGCCCACAGCGCCATCGATGTTTCTGATGGCCTCCTGCAGGATCTTGGACATATCTCAAACGCCTCCCGGCTTCAAGGCGTCTTGGAGGAACCCCTGTTACCAGCCTGCCCCAGGGGGGTTGATCCTCTGATGTGGCGAGCATGTTTGCTTGGTGGGGGCGATGACTATGAGTTGCTGTTCACCGCACCACCGACCGCGCGGGATTCAATGATCGCCGTTAGTCAGCAACTCGCGCTGCCGCTGACCCGCATCGGACGCATGCAGCGAGCGCATAAAGCAGTGGACACAGACGGAATTGCCGCTACTGTGCAGTTACTGGACAACGCCCATCAACCTATCGATCTTTCCCGGGTGCGCTCCGGTTATGATCACTTTGCCTAGACGCCTTCTTAATTATGAGTGCCGAAGATCCATCTTTGACCACCGCCAGATCGCAACCAACCGTTCGCTTTCTGTTGGCCGATCCGCTTCATACAATTGCGCTCGGCTTTGGTAGTGGCCTCTCGCCCTGGGCGCCTGGAACCATCGGCACTTTATTTGCTTGGGCAACATTTCGTGCTTTCGATAGGATCGTACCGGCGCATACAATGCTCCTATTGATTCTGATTGGTTTTGTGCTTGGCATCGTTGCTATCGAAAAAGCCGGTAAAGCACTCGGCGAAATCGATCATGGCAGCATCGTCTGGGACGAAATCATCCCTTTCTGGGGTGTCCTCTGGGCACTATCGAACACCATCGGCGACAGTCTTCTATGGCAAGCCATCGCATTCGCGCTATTTCGGCTCTTCGACATCACCAAACCCTGGCCTGCCAGTTACTATGATCGCCACGTCAAAAACGGCTACGGTGTCATGATGGACGATGTGATTGCTGCAATCTACACCATTGGATCGCTGGCGACGCTATTGGCATTTGCCTATTACCAGGCACATGGGTCATGACCGCGGCCACCCGTGATATTGCTGTTCGTGTCCGGACACTGGCCACGCTGCTGACACGCCGCCGATGCAAAATGGCGACTGTTGAATCTTGTACAGGCGGTCTGATTGCCAGTGCGCTAACCGCGCTGGCTGGAAGCTCGGTCTGGTTTGATCGGGGTTGGGTGACATATTCCAATGCCGCAAAGACTGAGGAAATTGGTGTCGCGAGTAGCCTCATCACGGACCAAGGGGCCGTGAGCGAGGCGGTTGCCGCTGCCATGGCCCGGGGTGCCCGTGCAACCGCGAATGTCGACTATGCACTCTCCGTCACCGGGATCGCTGGCCCCGATGGCGGCTCCCCGCAAAAGCCCGTGGGTACAGTCTGCTTTGGTTGGGCAACGCCCACAAGATTGCACACGGAGACCCGGCACTTCACCGGCGATCGTCAATCGATCCGCGAGCAATCGGTCGACTACGCTCTGGCTCAACTCATTGCGCTATTGATCGACGAATCCCTCTAAGTCATTTTGTCTTACCATCCACCCTATTCATTCACAAGGATGTCTCGCATGTACCGGTTCGGCACCCCAAATACCCCAACGGCGCTGCGCGTCATGATGCTCGGTTGCGGCGAGCTCGGCAAAGAAGTCATCATCGCCTTACAAAGATTGGGTGTGGAAGTCATTGGTGTCGACCGTTACGCTAATGCCCCCGGGATGCAAGTAGCGCATCGTTCTCATGTCATCAATATGACCGACGGTAGCGCATTGAAAGAACTGGTGTTGCACGAAAAGCCTCATTTGGTCGTTCCTGAAATCGAGGCGATTGCCACCGAGATGTTGCTCGAGATTGAACAGGAGAAACTCGCCGAGGTGATTCCTACCGCCCGCGCGACACAACTCACCATGAATCGTGAAGGCATCCGCCGTCTTGCAGCCGAAACGCTCGGTTTACCCACCTCACCCTATCGCTTCGCCGATTCGTTGGCCGAAATGCAGGCAGCTATCAATGCCATCGGCTATCCTTGCTTTATCAAACCGGTGATGTCCTCATCGGGAAAAGGACAGTCGATGGTGCGTACACCAGACGAAGTCAAAGACGCATGGGATTACGCCGCAGCTGGTGGCCGCGTCAATCAGGGCCGCGTCATCGTCGAGGGCATGATTCATTTCGACTATGAAATTACCCAACTAACCGTGCGCGCCATTGCCTCATCTGGACAGGTCGAAACCTACTTCTGCGACCCAATCGGTCACGTGCAGATGAAGGGCGACTACGTAGAATCCTGGCAACCGATGCCCATGTCCGCCAAAGCTATTGAACGTTCTCGAGAGATCGCCAAGGCTGTGACCGACAATTTAGGCGGTCGCGGCATTTTCGGCGTTGAACTCTTTATCAAGGGTGACCATGTCTGGTTCTCTGAAGTTAGCCCACGCCCGCATGACACTGGGCTCGTTACATTGTGCACGCAACGCCAGTCGGAATTTGAGCTTCACGCGCGCGCTATTCTCGGTTTGCCCGTAGATACACGTTGTCGACAGCCGGGCGCATCCGCCGTTATTTACGGTGGTTTGGAAGAAGCCGGTATCGCCTTTGAGGGCGTGGCGCATGCGTTACAAATTCCTGATACCGATCTGCGTCTATTTGGCAAGCCGGTAAGCTTTATGCGGCGTCGGATGGGCGTCGCGCTGGCGAATGGCCAGAACACCGATGAAGCCCGGCACCGTGCCAAAGAATGTGCAAGTCGTATCAAGCCAGTCAGTGGGCGTTCACGCTAGTGCGGTCAGGTTACGAGGCATGAATATCCGGCCAACGCTCTATCGTGGCATAGTCGCGTTGGTGTTTCTATTGCTATCGGCATGCGCTACCCGAACGGTCAACTCCCCTCTGGTCACAACACCACCTACGTCACCCTATTTCTTTGAGCGTACTGGCCAGACAGAGATTCAGAAGCAGAACCTGGTTTTGCTCTCCTTTTCAGGAGGCGGCACTCGCGCTGCAGCATTTTCGTATGGCCTGCTTGAAACCCTGAAAAAAATTGAGTACGTCAATTTGGAGGGCAAATCCGTTCGGATGCTTGACCAAGTCGATGCAATTGCCGGTGTATCAGGTGGCAGTTTTACCGCCTTGGCTTACAGGCTTTATGGCGATCAACTCTTTAGGGAGTACGAGTCGCGATTTTTAAAGCGTAATGTGCAGAGCGCATTGATCCGCAGGGGCCTTAATCCGATGAGCTGGCCGGCACTAGCTTCAACGGGCTGGGGCCGTTCAGAAATGGCAGCCGATTATTATGATGAGATTCTTTTTAATGGTATTACTTTTAACGACTTGAACCAGAAAGATGGGCCTGCCATCGCCGTTTCTGCAACAGACATTACCAGCGGCTCAAGAATTCTTTTCGTGCCAACCAACTTTGACATCATGTGTACCGATCTCGGTTCGTTCCGAATCGCCCGTGCTGCAGCTGCCTCGTCGGCCGTGCCCGTTGTGTTGTCGCCCCTGACAATCAACAATTATGGCGGTACCTGCAATCATCAGATGCCGGCATGGACAGCACCATTTTTGAATGCACAAAACCCGCCAAGACCGGCGGCTCGCGCATTGGAACGAATTCGTGAATTACGCGAACTGATGAGCGGACAGGAACCCTATCTGCACCTGGTTGATGGTGCAGTCTCAGATAATTTAGGGCTTCGTGGCATTCTGGATATTGTGAACATGCTCGAAGCTCTCCAAGAAGCTGGGTATAAGACACCGCTCGATCATGTAAAACGCATCATTGTGATTGTTGTGAACGCGACATCAACCCCCAAGACGGATTGGGCACGCAGCGAGGACGCGCCCAGCACTCTTTCCATTATGGTCAAGGCGTCTGGTGTGCCAATTGACCGATATTCGATGGAACAAATTGATCAGCTGAGAGACATCGAGGCACGCTGGAAAACCATGCGCGATTTAAAAAACACCCCCGGCATCCTCAAAATGAAAAACGCAAAGGCAAGCGCAGCAATCAACTACATCCGCAACTCGCCTGATGCAAAACTTTATACAATTAACGTCTCTTTTGCCGGCATTCCCGATGCTCAAGAGCGAGACTATCTTAATCAACTCCCAACCAGCTTTGTGCTTGAAGATGAGGCCGTCGATCGACTTCGCGCCGGCGCGCAATCAGCGCTGCTGAACTCACCCGACTTTCAGAACTTAATCATAGATACCGGCGCCAGAATCATCGAGCTACCGGCGCAGAGTACGCATTAATTCCACCACGTAGATGGCGACTGATCATTCACCAAAGTGCTATCAGACCACCCCTGCCGAGTGCGCCTGCTGATCAGCCCAGTAACTGGAACGAACCATGGGGCCACACGCGGCACCATTGAAACCCATTGCCAACGCTTCAGTCTCGAAGCGCTTGAAGGTATCCGGATGCACATAACGCTGCACCGGTAGATGGTGATTTGATGGCGCGAGATACTGCCCAATGGTCAGAAGATCGATGTTGTGGGCGCGCATATCCCTGAGCTCTTCGATGATTTCCTCATCGGTCTCCCCCAGACCGACCATTAACCCAGACTTGGTCGGCACATGAGGATAACGTTCTTTAAAGGCTTTCAAGAAATTTAGCGAATGGGCATAATCGGCACCCGGCCGCGCTTGCTTGTAGAGACGGGGTACCGTTTCCAGATTGTGATTCATCACATCCGGTAAGGCCTGGCCAAAGATGTCTAAGGCGACATCCATCCGGCCCCGAAAATCAGGGACAAGTACTTCAATGGTTGTCGATGGCGACGCTTGGCGTACCGCACGAATCACATCGACAAAGTGCTGGGCACCACCATCGCGCAGATCATCCCGATCAACGCTGGTGATCACCACATAACGTAGTTTGAGATTAGCCACGGACTCAGCCAGATGACGCGGTTCATCCACATCCGGCGGCAGTGGTTTGCCATGCCCGACATCACAGAAGGGGCAGCGGCGCGTACAGATATCGCCAAGAATCATGAAGGTCGCCGTACCGCGACCGAAGCATTCGCCAATATTCGGGCAAGCCGCCTCTTCGCAGACCGTATGCAACTTCTGCTCGCGCAGCATCTTCTTGATTTCGCCAAAGCGACCCGCATCGTTGCCCGCCTTAACGCGGATCCAATCCGGTTTCTTCAGGGCTTCCTGAGGCACGATCTTGATCGGGATACGCGCTGTCTTGAGTTCGCCTTTTTGTTTAACCCCGGCGTCAGCCATGGGAGGTCTCCAGTTGTTTTTGTAGTTGGGCCAACAGGGCTTCGCCTGCTGCCAAAGGTGTTAGGTTAACACCCAAGTCATGTAGTTGGGTGACTGCCAAGCCCTCATAACCGCAGGGGTTAATGGCTGCAAACGGCGATAAATCCATATCTACATTGAGGCTAACCCCGTGGTAGCAACAACCATTACGGACACGCAACCCTAACGCGGCAATTTTGGCGTCGCCCACATATACGCCGGGTGCCCCGGCTCGGCGTGCTGCCACAATACCCTGTTCGTCCAGCAGGTCAATTACTGCCTGTTCTATTCGTTGAACCAGGTCGCGGACTTTGAGACGTCGACGCTGCAGATCGAGCAGCAAATAGACCACCACCTGGCCCGGGCCATGATAGGTGATTTGACCACCCCGATCGATCGGCACGATGGGCAAACCAATATCCTGTAGCAGGTGCTCAGGCTTGCCAGCTTGCCCCTGCGTAAAAACCGGTGGGTGCTCTAGCAGCCAGAGTTCATCCGGCACATCAACACCGGCATCGCCGGCGCGCGCCAAGGTCTGGTCGCGCATGGCATGCCAGGTCGGCTCGAAGGGCACCTGGCCCAGACGGCGGATGTGCAACACCGGCATCGTGATTACAACACCACCTTAACCAGGGGGTGGCTTGTCAACGCGCGATACAGATCATCGAGCTGCGCTTTTGATTGAGCGTGAACGGTGCAAGTGAGACTGACGTACTTCCCGGAGCTGGAGGCACGCATCTCCATATGTTGACCATCGTAATTCGGTGCGAATTGGTGGATCACAGACAAAACTTCCTGGGCCAGATTGTCTTGAGCCAGGCCCATGATCTTGAGCGGAAAGTCGCAGGGAAATTCGAGCAGTGATTCAGCACCGCTGCCGACGGGCTCTTTGGAATGTTCGGAGGTCATCATCAGTTCTCCTGGATCAGGTTACTGTCCACCCGCAACACGCTCCGGACGGACGGCGATATGCGGTTGTCCACCAAGTGTGTCGCGGATTTTAGTCTGCACCGCTTCTGCTTCGGCACGATTCGTAAAGGGTCCCACCTGAACGCGGTGCCAGGGCGGCTCGGCATAGACATGAACTTTATCAGGCGTCATCCAGTCGAGTTCGCGCAGCAGATGATTGCGCAGCACCTGCGCATTAAAGCCATTCTGGAAGGCACCCATTTGCACATAGGTTCCCGGCCTGGGCATCTCTTCACCATAGCGGGTTTTATCATCGATCCTGGCATCGTTGGCTGCCAGCGCATCTTTGCTCACATCGGCATAGTTCATGCCTGTCGCACCATCGGGGATGATCAAATCAACACGCACACGACTGCTACCCTGATCAACATAACCGAGTTTGTAAGCGGCTGTAAATGAGAGGTCGATAACACGCCCGTCATGAAACGGGCCACGATCATTGACCCGCACGATGACACTCCGGTTGTTTTGTAGATTGGTCACCCGCACATAGGATGGTAACGGTAACGTTGGGTGTGCCGCCGTCATCGCAAACATGTCGTAAGTATCACCATTCGACGTTTTCAAGCCATTGAACTTCGTGCCGTACCAGCTGCCAATGCCCTGTTCCGAAAAAGGTTGCAACTCGGTCATCGGTTTATAGCTACGCCCGAGGACAGTGTAGGGCCGGTTCGCGGCTTTGCGCAGCGGTTCCGGACGCGGGGATGCGTTCGGGATCTGGTCGATATTCTCCGGAATCTGCGCCGGCAACCCATCGTCCTTGTAGAAGCCGCCGCCCTTGCGGGCATAAGGTTTCATCACATAACTGCCATTCGTCGCGCCGCTGGCCACCGGCTTACGGCTTCCCGTGCCCGAGCAAGCCGTTAGCAATACACTACATAGAAGCAGGCAAAGTGGCAGGTAATGGGGAAGACGCAGGGTCATCAACGATTGGTCCGGTGCGTTTCGATACTCATGAGGATACCGAGTCCGGTGCAAAGCGTCACCAGCGCCGTACCACCATAGCTGATGAACGGCAGTGGGACGCCGACCACCGGTAGAATTCCTGACACCATCCCCATGTTAACGAAAGCATAGGTAAAGAAGCCCATCGTGATAGCGCCCGCCAGCAAGCGATTAAAAGTTGTGCTGGCGCGAAGCGCAATCCGCAGCCCTCGTTCGATCAGGAACCCGTAAAGCACTACCAGAATAAGGTTGCCGATAAGACCCCATTCCTCCGCGAAGACCGCAAAAATGAAATCGGTGTGCTTTTCGGGAATAAACTCCAATTGCCCCTGCGTGCCACTCATGAAGCCCTTGCCGATCACCCCGCCCGATCCGATCGCAATGGTCGACTGGATGATGTGATAGCCGGAGCCCAAAGGATCGCTGGTCGGATCAATCAGTGTGAGAATCCGCTTCTGCTGGTAGTCGTGCAGAAAATTCCAGGCCAATGGTGCCACGGCCACCGCGGCGGCAGAGAGGCCGCCAATCACCCACCAGGATAATCCAGCCAGGAAAATGACATAAAACCCCGCCGAGAAAACCAGAATCGCCGTCCCCAGATCAGGCTGCTTGGCAATCAGTGCGGATGGCACCAACAGAATCAATAATGCACCGATATATTTACTGAACCAACGCCGATTCTCGAAATGGTGAAAGTACCAGGCCATCGCCAACGGCATTGCAATTTTCATGATTTCGGAAGGCTGGATACGGGTAAAACCAAGCGACAACCAGCGCTTGGCACCATTCACCTTGATACCGAACAGCATGACCAGCACCAGTAGCACCAGGCCGAACAGATACATAGGCCAGGCAAGCTGCATGAGGCGCTGCGGTGGGATTCTCGCCACGACGAACATCAGCGTCAGCGCCGCTGCCATATTAAAAAACTGGGACGGCATCCGTTCCTGGCCCGACCATGTTGCCGAAAACACTGTGAGAAGCCCAACGAGCATGAGAAGACCGGTAATCTTCAGCAAAGGCGCATCAACGTGCTCCAGCCATGGCTGCAACACCCCACGCCAGTTAACTGTCCGACTCATGGCTTTTTCCTCACCGGTAGTGCGTCATTAGCAGCGGGCATGCGGACAAACGGCCCCGTCTGGCTTTCCGGTGCATTCAATCCACTCAAGGCGTCATGATCATCGTTCATCGGATCAGCATAGAGCGCCAAATCGCGGCGCTCGGGCTCGGGTTCACCCGGCGCATCTGGGGCCGGACCTTTGGGGACGATACCTTGCAGGTAATAATCGAAGACCTGTCGCGTGATAGGTGCCGCAGATTGCGCACCGAAGCCGGCATTTTCTACAATGACAGCCAGTGCAATTTTCGGTTTGTCAGCCGGCGCAAAAGCGATAAACAAAGCGTGATCGCGCAAAAACTCCTTTGTGCCACCATGCGAGTAGGTGCCACCCTTCAGACTGAACACCTGCGCTGTTCCTGTCTTACCTGCCGCAACATACTTAGCACCGGCAAAGGCACGGGCGCTCGTCCCCTCCTTGTTCACACCGATCATCGCATTGCGGATCACTTCTAAATGATCCGGCTTCAGAGCGAGATCATGCGTTTTTTCCAGCGGCACGGTACGTAGCTGCCCGCTTTGCACATCGCTGATGCTGCGCACCAGATGCGGCTTGAAGCCGACGCCGTTGTTTGCCAGAATGGCCGTTGCCTGAGCCAGCTGCAACATCGTGTAGGAGTTGTAACCCTGACCAATGCCAATGGACACGGTTTCGCCGGCATACCACTTTTGCTGCTCTGGCCGTTTGAAGCGGCGTTCTTTCCAGGCGGGGGACGGTAGAACGCCTTTGGCCTCGCCATCGATGTCGATACCCGTCTTGCTGCCGAAACCGAGACGACCCATAAATTCGGATAGACCGTCGATCCCCCACTCGTTGGCAAGGGTGTAATAGTAGGTATCGCAGGAGTGCACGATTGATGTATACATGTTGACCATACCGTGACCCCCTTTTTTGTCATCACGGAACGTATGGTTGCCGAAATTGAAGTAGCCGGGATCGCTGATTGCCAGCTGCGGCGTGCGTTTACCGACCGTCAATGCGCCCAGCGCCATAAAGGGTTTGAAAGTCGATCCCGGCGGATAAGTGCCATAGATCGCACGGTTGAGCAGTGGTTTGTTGATATCGGTATTGAGCACATCCCAATCGTCACTGCGAATACCATCCACGAACAGATTAGGGTCGTAGGTCGGCATCGACACCAGAGCCAGGATCTCGCCGTTCTCGGGATCAATGGCCACCAGTGCGCCACGTCGTTTACCGAACGCCTGCTCGGCGATTTGCTGGAGTCGGGCGTCAATCGTCAGATTCAGATTGTTACCGGATATGGGCGGTGTGCGCGAGAGCACGCGAATGCCACGTCCACCCGCGTCGACCTCGACACTTTCAAATCCACTAACACCATGCATTTCAAATTCGTAGCGCTGCTCCAGACCCGTCTTGCCAATATGATCCGTCCCACGATAATTGGCAGCCTGACCTTCTTCGTCTATACGCTCCAGATCCTTGGTGTTGATCCGGCCCATATACCCCAGTGCATGCGAACCTGTTTCACCGAGCGGATAACTCCGAAACAGGCGGGCGCGAACTTCCACACCAGGGAACTGGTATCGATGGGCGGCAAAGCGTGCCACTTCCACCTCGCTGAGACGGGATCGCAGCGGAATGGACTCGAAGGTCTTCGCTTCGCGCAACAGTTGTTTAAAGCGGCGTTTATCCTTGCCTTCAATCGTAACAACCTTGGATAAACCCTCGATGGTCTCGTCGATGTTGCCGGCCAGACCCGGCACAATTTCTAGCGTATAGGCCGATGTATTGGTGGCCATTAAAACGCCATTACGGTCAAAGATCAGACCGCGGTTGGGTACCACTGGCACCAACGCCAGCCGGTTGTCCTCGGCGCGCGTCTCGTAATAACCGTGCTGAACAACACCCAGCCAGAAAAAACGCAAAACCAGCACAAAAAAGGCGATTAGCATCAGCACTGATGCGGTACTCAAACGTCCCCGAAAACGTTTGCCGGCATCTTGATCTTCGAAATAAGACATCCGCGTGTCAAATAGGGCGTTCGTAGTCCCGATCTTTGGTCAGGAACTGAGGCAACATTAATACGTAAGTGGCAGGCACCCAGAGCAGCCCGCTGATCAGCGGTCGTGCCAGATACGGGTATCCCGGAAACTCATCCCCGGCAAACCATCGGATCAGGACCTCGATCAAGGCGCCCGCGAACAGAATTGGCAAGACATGCATAACCTGCTGCTTGAGCGGTAACCAGAGAATACGCGCTGACAACACACGTCCGGCATACGAGATCAAAACGTAGGCCAGCGCATGCTGACCCATCAGACTACCATCGACGACATCCATCAGCAGACCCAAAATGAACGCCGTACCCGTGCCCACGACCCATGGTGCGCGCACCGACCAGAATAATACGACCAGCATGACCCATTCGGGAAAGAACGGCCAGAATGAAGTCGGCAACAAGTTGAGTAGAAACGCCAGCACCAGCGTCAGCCTGATAAAGCCGGGACGTGCCGGGCGGAGCAGACGGGAAGACTGGAAGTTGATCTGCATTACTGCGCCTTGCGTTTCTTTTTGCTGATGGTTGTCGTCTGCTGGTCCGCCTTTCGATCCAGGCTATCCGGGCGTTCATGCGGCAACAGCACCGGCTCCAGGAGTAAGACCTCCCCATAGCGTCCCATACCGGCAGCAGGCGTCAAAATGAAACGCGAGAAGATACCGTTTGCATCACTTTCCAGGCTCTCGACTTTGCCGACCCTCAACCCGCGGGGATAAATGCCGTCAATTCCCGAGGTCACAATCCAGTCACCCACCTGGACATCGGCATTCGACGACATGTAGCGCATTTCCAGTCGGCCATCGCCAGTACCAAACACCACCGTGCGCAAACCGTTGCGTACGACCTGCGCCGGAATCGACTGATTGCGATCGGTCAACAATGTCACTTCTGAATAGTCCGGCGCCACACGCGTCACCTGCCCAACCACCCCCTGATCATCAACAACGGGTTGACCTTCGATCACGCCCTGGTCAGTGCCGCGATCAAGAATGACGCGGCGATTAAATGGATCCCGTGCGCTATAAAGAATGCTCGCCGGTTGCACGCGCGTGCCCAACTGGCGCCGTGTCTCGAGCAACTTTCTCAGGAACTGGTTCTCGGCTTCGAGAATTTCCAGGCGTTGCGTTTTTTCGGCATCCACCAGTCGCGCTTGGCGCAATAGAGCGTTATCGCGGCGCGCTTGATCCAGCGTCACCGCATATTCGTCCACCGTTGTGAGCGCGATGACCGGCCATTGGACCACTTTTTTCAGTGGCGACACCATAACCGTCATCACACTGCGCAACGGTTCAAGATAGCGAAATCGGTCATCCAGGACCAGCAACGAAATCGAGGTGGAGGCATACAGAATCAACAGGGCCAGCGGTGCTGGCCCTTGCTTAAATAGCGGCGGGGGTTGTTGCTCTAAGCCGGGCATTGATGACGCCCTTTCCGCTTACTCAGAGGCGAAAATGTTGCCGAGTTTGTCCATCTTTTCCAGCGCGATGCCACAGCCACGCACCACACAGGTCAGTGGATCCTCGGCCACCATGACCGGCAATCCGGTTTCTTCGCGGAGCAGGCGATCCAGATCACGCAACAGCGCACCACCACCCGTTAGAATCAGGCCACGTTCGGCAATGTCTGCGCCCAGCTCTGGCGGCGTCTGTTCCAAAGCTTGCTTCACAGCCGTTACGATCTGATTGGTCGGTTCCGATAGCGCCTCTAGAATCTCGTTCGAGGTTATCGTAAAGGTGCGCGGAATGCCTTCAGCCAGATTGCGACCCTTCACTTCCATTTCCAGAACTTCCACACCCGGAAAGGCTGTACCAATCTGCTTCTTGATGTTTTCTGCCGTCGTGTCACCAATCAGCATGCCAAAGTTACGACGGATGTAGTTAATGATGGATTCGTCAAACTTGTCGCCACCAACACGCACCGATGTCGAATAGACCAGACCACCCAGCGAGATTACGCCCACTTCGGTCGTCCCGCCGCCGATATCAACAACCATGGAACCCGTTGCCTCGCTCACCGGGAGATCGGCACCAATCGCCGCGGCCATCGGCTCCTCGATCAGATAAACCTGTGAGGCACCTGCACCCAGCGCCGATTCACGAATGGCGCGGCGCTCTACCTGCGTCGAACCACAGGGCACGCAAATGATGATTCGTGGCGCCGGGGCAAACATGCGCACATCGTGCACCCGCTTGATGAACTGCTTGAGCATCTGCTCGGTAATTGTGAAGTCTGCAATCACGCCATCCTTCATGGGACGAATCGCATTAATACTGCCCGGTGTGCGGCCCAGCATCATCTTGGCTTCTTTACCAACGGCCTCGATGCTCTTTCGTGCATTGGGTCCACCATCGGTACGAATCGCAACCACCGACGGCTCATCCAGCACGATCCCTTTGCCGCGTGCATAGATCAGCGTATTGGCCGTCCCCAGGTCAATTGCCAGGTCGTTGGAAAACATACCGCGAAACAGTCCGAACATGGTGAAACTCCAGAATTCAATAAAAGGTGTGCATGGCGCGCCGAAGTCGACAAAATGCGATTTTTCGCGCTGCGCTGCAACGGATGGCATTTACCCGGGGACAAGCCCTCGGCCAAACCACGTATAATACCGCAAATTCAAGGGGATATTTGGAGCCGACCCAGTGGCAACCCAGTGGCAGCGAGGAGATCATCTGACGCCACACTCTCAAGGTCAAATTCTGGTGTTTTAACCGACGTTCCCGTTATTTAACCGACTTTAACCCTGATTTTTGCTCATTTGCTAACATAAACCATGGCCTTTACCCCTGAAGACGTCCAACGACTGGCCCAACTGGCCCGGATCGAACTCGATCCGGAACAGGTCAACGCCACGCTCGGCCATCTCGACAATATTTTCAGCATGATCGCCGAACTGCGCCAGATCAACACCAGCGGCACCGCCCCTATGGCGCACGCCCGTGATGTCGGCCAACGCCTACGCGACGACCAGGTCACCGAGGGCAGCATTGAACAACGTGACCGCTGTCTGACACTGGCGCCCGAATCGGAAGCCGGACTCTATCTTGTGCCGAAGGTCATCGAATGATTCACGCCAGCCTCAGGGAACTTGCCAGCGCGCTCGAAGCCAAAAATCTCTCCAGCCTGGAGCTGACCGACCTGTTCCTTGGTCGCATCGCCCAACACAATCCGGCGATTAATGCCTTTATCACCCTCGACGAAGAAAAATCGCGCGCTGCCGCCAAAGCCGCCGATGACTTACGTGCTTCGGGCAATGCCGGTCTGCTGACCGGTGTTCCGATCGCGCACAAAGACATCTTCTGCCAGGACGGCTGGCGTACCACCTGTGGTTCGCGCATGCTGGAACACTTTATAGCGCCCTACAACGCCACCGTGATTGAACGCTGTAACCAGGCGGGCTTGGTACCGCTGGGCAAACTGAATATGGACGAGTTCGCCATGGGCTCGTCGAACGAAACGTCTTACTACGGCCCCGTTCGCAATCCCTGGGACACCGAACGCGTACCTGGTGGCTCGTCGGGAGGCTCGGCTGCTGCCGTCGCTGCCCGTCTGGCACCGGCCGCCACCGGTACCGATACCGGTGGTTCGATTCGTCAGCCGGCCGCCCTTTGCGGCCTCACCGGCCTGAAGCCGTCGTACGGCACCGTGTCGCGCTGGGGCATGATCGCTTTTGCCTCCTCGCTCGACCAGGCTGGCCCGATGGCGCACTCAGCCGACGACTGCGCGCTGCTACTGAACGCCTTTGCCGGTTTTGACGCGAAGGATTCGACCAGCCTCGAACGCGAGACCGAGGACTACACCCGCTCGCTCGATCAACCGCTCAAGGGTCTTCGCATCGGCCTGCCCAAAGAGTTTTTTAACGCCGACGGCGATGCTGCCACCATGGCCGCGATTGAAGCCACGCTTGCCGAGTACCGCAAGCTCGGTGCTGAAACGGTGGAAGTCTCATTGCCGTCGATTGGCCAATCGGTTGCCGCCTACTACGTCATCGCGCCGGCCGAAGCCAGCTCGAATCTGTCGCGCTTCGATGGTGTAGATGTCCGACAGGTACATCTGTACAGGGT
>JBDQLO010000005.1:0-15304 GCA_040262735.1 Fluviibacter sp. | reverse complement strand
CGTTAAGCTGTGGCTAATGCCACGGGGGCCAAGCGTTGTGGCAAAGCCGGATCGTTCAATCATCGACGCCGGCTGATCGTTCAGGCCGCAGATGATCAGTTGCCCACCAATCTTGTGCAGCGTCCGGTTGAGTGTTTGCAGGATGTCGAGCCCGGTCGTGTCCAGAGAGACGGTTTTTGACATATCGAGTATCAAGACACGGGTGTGATGTTTCGGGTCGGCGACGAGTTCTTCGAGTTTGCCGATCGATGCAAAGAATAGCGAGCCATAGATCTTGAAGGCTGCAATGTGCGATTCTCCGCTGTCATTACTGAGTGCGCCAGAACCATAGTAATCCTCGAGGGGAATGCGTTCGACCTGAGTCAGATCGGACATGCGGTAGAGATAGAACAGACAGGCGAGAATCATGCCCAGTTCTACGGCCAGCGTCAGGTCGAACACCACAGTGACGATGAAGGTTGAAACCAGGATGACCCGATAGGGCAGCGGGTAACGTTTCAACACGACAAACTCGTGCCATTCGCCCATGTTCCAGGCCACCAGGATCAGGATGGCCGACAGGGCGGGCAGCGGGACGTACACCGCGGCCGGCGCAGCGACGACAACGACCAGTAACAGGGTGAGCGCATGACAGATGCCGGCAATCGGCGTGCGGCCGCCAGCGCGGACATTGGTTGATGTGCGGGCGATGGCGCCGGTTGCGGCGAAGCCGCCAAACAGCGGTGCAACTATATTGGCGAGCCCTTGGGCCATGAGTTCCTGATTCGGATCGTGACGATCGTCAATCGCCGCATCAGCCACGCGTGCCGACAGGAGAGACTCGATAGCCCCCAGCAGGGCAATGGCGATTGCCGGCTGGATCAGCTGGTTCAGCGTAGACAGCGTGAGCGAGGGGAACGCAATGGGGGGTATGTCGCGGGGAATGCCGCCAAACTTGGAGCCAATGGTTTCGACCGGAAACTGAAAAACTGCCTGGGCCACGGTTGCGGCAAGCAGGAGGGCCAGTGGCCCGGGGATTTTGCCTAACGCCGGTATCCAGCGCGGGCTGAGTTTGTTCCAGAGAATCAGCGCCAGTAGCGATAGGGAGGACATGGCCACGGTGGGCATGCTCATGGTGTCGGCATAGGCCCACAGAGTTTCCATGCGTTCAAAGAACTCGGCAGGCATGCTCGGAATCTGCAGTCCGAAGAAATCCTTGATCTGGCTCATGAAGATCACGACAGCAATGCCGTTGGTGAAGCCTATGACAACGCTGATGGGAATAAACCGGATCAGTACGCCCATCTTGGTCAGCCCCATGATGAAGAGCAGTACACCGGCGATGATGGTGGCGACCATCAGATTCTGAAAGCCGTAGATGCTGACAATGCCAAAAACGATCGGGATAAAGGCACCGGTCGGACCGCCAATCTGCACGCGCGATCCGCCCAGCACCGAAATCATGAACCCGGCGACGATGGCCGTCCAGATGCCGGCCGTGGGCGAACAACCCGACGCAATGGCAAAGGCAATGGCCAGCGGCAGCGCCAGGACGCCCACGGTCACGCCCGCCGCCATATCTTTGGCCAGTAACTCCGGCGTGTAATCTTTCAAACAGTCGAGGAGCTTCGGGCGAAAGCGGGCGAGCGGCAATTTACCGGCCCATTTGTCGGCAAAACCTGCTGACGATAGTGCCTCGGTATTCTCCACCCCGCTCATACGCATCCTCCCCATGCTGTCCGTGAGCGGTAAAGGGTCGGGGTCTATTGATGCCTATTTTGGCGCCCGTGGCTTTGCCGCCGGATTTAATGCCCTGTAGTTTAACCGGTTATTTGACGCGCATACCAGCCTGAGCCCCGGAATCCGGGCTCAGGATATAAAGACCCGGGTTAGTGCCGTCGTTGTCCGAGGCTGCCAGTACCATTCCTTCGGACATACCGAACTTCATTTTGCGCGGCGCCAGGTTGGCAACCATGACGGTCAATCGACCGACCAGCGTTGCCGGATCATAGGCCGACTTGATGCCGGCGAAGACTTGGCGATACTTCGGCTGACCATTTTCGGTTTCGCCAATGTCAAGTTGCAGACGGATCAGTTTGTCGGCGCCCTCGACATGCTCGGCGTTAATGATCTTGGCAATGCGCAGATCGACTTGAGTGAAATCATCGATGCTGATGTGAGGGTTGTTCGGGACGTTGGCGGTTTCCACGTGGGTTGCTTTCTTGCCGGGGCTTTTAGTGGGCTTTGGGGGCTCGGTTGCTTGCAGTGATTCGGCGTTTGCTGCGATGAGCGCATCGACCATGGGTCGCTCGATCCGGTTCATCAGATGCTTGTAATCGTTAATGTGGTGCCCAGCCGGTAGAGGTTGACGCGCATCTCTCCAAGTTAGCGCGGGCGCATTGAAGAAGTCTTCGACTTGCATGGCGAGTGCTGGCAGCACGGGCTTGAGCAATACCGTTAGGCTTCGGAAGAGATTGAGCGCCGTTGAGGCTACCCTGTGTAGCTGCGCGCGTTGCGCCGGATCCTTGGCGAGCAGCCAGGGTTGCTGGTCGTTGACATAGAGGTTGGCTTCATCGGCCAGGTGCATGATCTGGCGCATGGCACGGGCACTATCGCGCGCTTCCATCGCTGTTGCGATTTCGGCCAAAGCCTCATCGGTGATGATGCGGTCGAAGACGACACAATCAGTTTCGCCCAGCACGCCCTCGAATTGCTTCTTGATGAAGCCAGCACAGCGGCTGGCGATGTTGACGTATTTGCCGACCAGATCGCTGTTGACCTTGGCGATGAAATCATCGAGGTTCAGATCGATATCTTCCATGGTGCCATTGAGCTTGCTGGCGAAGTAATAGCGCAGCCACTCGGGGTTGAGCTTTTGCTGCAGGTAGCTTTCAGCGGTAATGAACGTGCCGCGTGACTTTGACATCTTGGCGCCATCGACCGTGAGGAAGCCGTGGGCGCAGATGCGGGTCGGTACGCGGAAGCCGGCATGATGCAACATGGCCGGCCAGAAGAGGGCGTGAAAGTAAAGGATATCCTTGCCGATGAAGTGTACGAGTTCGGTATTCGAACCCGGTTTCCAGGCGGCATCGAAGTCGCGGCCTTCTTTTTTGGCCAGTGCTTTGAATGCCCCCATATAGCCGATGGGTGCGTCAATCCAGACGTAGAAGTACTTGCCCGGTGCGTCGGGAATAGCAAAGCCGAAATACGGCGCATCGCGTGAGATGTCCCAATCGCTGAGCTTGTTTTCACCCGCATCGCCCAGCCATTCCTGCATTTTGTTGGCGGCTTCGTGTTGTAGTACTGGAATACCATTCGGTGCGCTGCGCGTAAAGTCGCGCAGAAACTGCTGGCAGCGTGGATCAGACAGCTTGAAGAAGTAATGTTGAGAGGGGCGCAACACAGGCACGCTCCCCGAAACCGCCGAACGTGGGTTTTTCAGTTCGGACGGTGTGTAAGCAGCACCGCAGGATTCACAGTTGTCGCCATACTGATCAGCGGCACCGCATTTGGGACATTCACCTTTGATGAATCGATCGGGCAGGAACATGCCCTTTTCTTCATCGTAATATTGTTCGATGTCGCGAACTTCAATGAGCCCCGCATCTCGCAATGCGCGGTAAATCGTTTCTGCGCACTCGCGGTTCTCGTCGCTGTGCGTCGAATGATAGAGGTCAAAGTCGATATGAAAACCGGTGAAGTCGCGCAGGTGTTCCTGATGCACGCGGGCAATGAGGGCTTCCGGTGTAATGCCCTCCTTTTCGGCGCGCAGCATGATCGGTGTGCCATGGGTGTCATCGGCGCAGACATAGGTGGCTTCGTTGCCCATCAGATTCTGAAAACGCACCCAAATATCGGTCTGGATGTATTCGACCAGGTGACCAAGGTGGATCGCGCCATTGGCGTAGGGTAGCGCTGAAGTGACGAGTAGAGAACGTTTCATGGGCGCAATTTTAGCCGATCAGTGGGTGACAACGTGCGCCGTAGGGGCATTTAACAGAGTTTTGACTGTAAAAAAGCGGCGTAAAATCCGAGGGAGCCTAAAAATCGGCCAAGCATAGGCCGACATTCTTCCCATCCCCCATACCCCACGGAGTTTTCATGACCACCGCTGCCGAAAACGAAACGCTGACTAAAGCCACCGAAATTCTGGCGGGACTGATTGACCCGCTGACCGTAAAACCTTACTGGCTGCCGCAACAGGTGAGAGACGCGTTGGTGTTGACGCCCGAGGCGTGGCGGGTGCGTGTGCAGGTTGGATATCCGGTGGCGCTGGAGGCGCCGGCGATTCAGGCGCGTATTGCGGCAGCACTGCAGCCGGTTGCCGGCGGTACCCCGATTGACGTGGCAGTGACCTCGGTCATTGAAGCGCATGTCGTACAACGGAATTTGCCATTGCTCAAGGGTGTGAAGAATCTGATCGCCGTGGCCTCTGGCAAAGGCGGTGTGGGCAAAAGCAGTACGGCTGTTAATCTGGCGTTGGCGTTGGCGCAGCAGGGCGCGCGTGTCGGCCTGCTGGACGCTGATATTTACGGGCCGTCGATTCCACAGATGCTGGGTGTAGGGGGGCAGCAGCCACACTCGCCGGATGGCAAGCACATTGAGGCCTTACAGGGTCATGGTATCGGGTTGATGTCGATCGGTTTTCTGGTCGATGTCGATGCGCCGATGGTCTGGCGGGGTCCGATGGTCACGTCGGCGCTGGAGCAATTGCTGCGCGATACGCTCTGGGGCGAATTGGACTATCTGGTGGTCGACATGCCGCCGGGTACGGGGGATATTCAACTGACCCTGGCCCAAAAAGTACCGGTGACCGGTTCGGTGATCGTAACGACGCCGCAAGACATTGCGCTGCTTGATGCCCGCAAGGGCATCCGTATGTTCGAGAAGGTCGGGGTACCCATCCTCGGCATTGTCGAGAATATGTCCGTGCATATTTGTAGTAACTGCGGCCACAGCGAACCGATCTTTGGCGAAGGTGGCGGCGAGGCGCTGGGTGCCGATTTTGATGTACCGCTGCTGGGTAAGTTGCCACTGGATCTGCGCATCCGCCAGGGGCTGGATGCCGGTCAACCCATTGTGGCGGTCGACCCGAACAATCCAATTAGCCAACAGTACCGGGACATCGCCCTGCGGGTGGCGGGTGCCATCGCGGCCAAAGCCCGCGATACGAGTCACAAATTCCCGAAAATCGTTGTCGAATGAGTTCTTTTGACCATGGATTGGCGCCAGATCGGGGTACAATTTCTGCCAACTTTTCCGAATTAGAGTTCCCGATGGGACGCCTGGAGCTGGTATGAGCATCAAGTCTGACAAGTGGATTCGCCGCATGGCCGAACAACACGGCATGATCGAGCCGTTTTCGCCGGATCTCGTGCGCGAAGTGAATGGTCAGAAGATTGTTTCCTATGGCACGTCGAGCTATGGCTACGACATCCGTTGCGCGCGCGAATTCAAGGTGTTTACCAACATCAACAGTACCGTTGTCGATCCGAAGGCCTTCGATCCCAAGTCGTTTGTCGAAGTGGAGTCCGATGTGTGCATCATTCCGCCAAATTCGTTCGCGCTGGCCCGTACGGTCGAGTATTTCCGCATTCCGCGCAGCGTCCTGACGGTCTGTCTGGGCAAGAGTACCTATGCGCGCTGTGGCATCATTGTTAATGTCACGCCGTTCGAGCCGGAATGGGAAGGCTACGTCACGCTCGAATTCTCGAACACGACGCCGCTGCCTGCCAAGATCTATGCCGGGGAAGGCTGTGCCCAGGTGCTGTTCTTCGAATCCGACGAAGTGTGTGAAACCTCGTACAAAGATCGTGGTGGCAAATACCAGGGTCAGGTCGGTGTCACACTCCCCAAAATCTGACGCCTTAGACTACGTTTAACCGTCTTACCGCTCCGCGTGACCGGCCTCCCGGCACGCGGAAGTTCTTTCTGGCCCAGGAGTTGCCATGAAATTTCACTTTCCGATCATCATCATCGACGAAGACTTTCGTTCCGAGAACGCGTCCGGCCTGGGCATTCGTGCCCTGGCCGAAGCGATCGAGAAGGAAGGGATGGAGGTATTGGGTGTCACCAGCTATGGTGATTTGACCTCGTTTGCGCAACAGCAGAGCCGTGCTTCCGCGTTTATTCTGTCGGTCGATGACGAGGAACTGTTAAACCACGAAGCGCAGACGATTGCCGAACTGCGGGCATTCGTCGAAGAGATTCGCTACAAGAATGCCGATATCCCGATCTTCCTGCACGGTGAAACCCGGACGTCACGCCATATTCCGAATGACATCCTGCGCGAACTGCATGGCTTTATTCACATGTACGAAGATACGCCGGAGTTTATTGCGCGGAATGTCGTGCGCGAAGCCAAGGTGTATATGGATTCGCTGCCGCCGCCGTTCTTTCGTGCGTTGACACATTACGCGGCAGATGGCTCCTACTCGTGGCATTGCCCGGGGCACTCGGGCGGCGTTGCTTTTCTGAAGAGCCCGGTCGGCCAGATGTTTCACCAGTTCTTTGGTGAGAATATGCTGCGCGCCGACGTCTGTAACGCGGTAGAAGAACTCGGACAGTTGCTGGACCACACAGGTCCGGTTGCGGCTTCGGAACGAAACGCGGCACGGATCTTTAATTGTGACCACCTGTACTTTGTCACTAACGGGACGTCGACCTCCAATAAGATTGTCTGGCACTCAACCGTGGCACCAGGCGATGTGGTCGTCGTAGACCGTAACTGTCATAAGTCAGTGCTCCACTCGATCATCATGTGTGGGGCGATCCCAGTATTTCTGATGCCCACACGCAATAATTTCGGCATCATCGGACCGATTCCGAAGAGCGAGTTCTCCTGGGAAAGCATCCAGAAGAAGATCGCCGCTAATCCGTTCATCAGCGATAAGAATGCCAAGCCACGTGTTCTGACAATTACCCAGTCGACCTACGATGGCATTCTCTATAACGTTGAAGAAATCAAAGAGATGCTCGACGGCAAAATCGATACGCTGCATTTCGATGAAGCCTGGCTGCCGCACGCCGCCTTCCACGATTTCTATGGAGACTACCACGCCATTGGTGCCGATCGGCCGCGCTGTAAGGAGTCGATGGTCTTCTCGACACAGTCGACACATAAACTACTGGCCGGCCTGAGCCAGGCCTCGCAGATCCTGGTCCAGGATTCAGACGACCGAAAGCTGGATCGCGATGTCTTTAACGAAGCCTATCTGATGCATACCTCGACCTCGCCGCAGTACGCGATTATTGCGTCGTGCGATGTGGCCGCCGCGATGATGGAAGAACCGGGAGGCCCGGCCCTCGTCGAAGAGTCCATTGCCGAGGCGCTCGATTTTCGCCGTGCCATGCGCAAGGTGGACGAAGAGTGGGGCGAGGGCTGGTGGTTTAAGGTCTGGGGTCCGGACGATTTGTCTGAAGAGGGGATTGAAGAGCGCGAAAGCTGGATGCTGAAGCCGGGCGAACGCTGGCATGGCTTTGGTCAGCTGGCCGATGGCTTTAATATGCTCGACCCGATCAAGGCGACCATCATCACCCCGGGCCTTGATGTAGATGGTTCGTTCTCGGAAGACATCGGAATTCCTGCCGCGATCGTGACCAAGTATCTGGCCGAGCACGGGATCATCGTCGAGAAGTGCGGTCTTTACTCGTTCTTTATCATGTTCACCATTGGCATTACGAAGGGCCGTTGGAATACGATGGTCACCGAGCTGCAACAGTTCAAGGATGACTACGACAAGAACCAGCCATTGTGGAAGGTTCTGCCGGAGTTCTGCCAGAAGTACCCGCGCTACGAGCGCGTCGGTTTGCGTGACCTCTGTCAGCAGATCCATGATGTATACAAGAAGAACGATGTCGCCCGCCTGACGACGGAGATGTACCTGTCGGATATGGTGCCGGCGATGCGCCCAGCGGATGCCTTTGCCAAGATGGCCCACCGTGAAATCGAACGTGTGGCGATTGACGATCTGGAAGGTCGTATCACCGCCATGCTGGTCACGCCTTATCCGCCGGGGATACCCCTCCTCATTCCGGGCGAACAATTTAACCAAACCATCGTGAACTACTTGCAGTTTGCGCGCGAATTCAACGAACGCTTCCCGGGTTTCGAGACCGATGTGCATGGTCTCGTCAAAGGCGAGAAGGATGGTAGAACTGCGTATTACGTCGACTGCGTCCGCTGAGCTCAGGGCGTCGGGCGCTGGTACGTCACAAAAGCGTAGCTGAGCCCCGTTGTGCTGGTGTAAGGCTGGCGCGATACTTCCGTCCAGCTGGTATCGATTTCCGGAAAAACTGTGTCGCCTGCCGCGTCAATGCCGATTTCGGTCATGATCAGTGTGGCGGCCATGGGGAGCGCCAGGCGATAGAGTTCGGCCCCGCCAATGATATAAGCGGTGTTGTCACCCACAGCGGCGAGCGCTTCGGGCAGGCCTCCAAACACTTCGGCGCCTGCTGCACGGTAGCCAACCTGGCGCGTGATCACCATGTTGCGTCGGTTGGGGAGTGGTCGTCCCAGTGACTCCCAGGTCTTGCGTCCCATGATGATCGGGTGGCCGCTGGTAGTTTCCTTGAAGTGTTTGAGATCCTCGGGCAGGTGCCAGGGTAGGGTGCCTAGACCGGCCTCGTTTGTGGCACCGATAATGCCGTTACGGGCAACCGCGACGATGAGTGCGAGGTTCGGATAGATCTTGTTAGCCATGTGTGGTTTGCGTCCACTCGATGAGGCCGCGCGTCGAGGCGTCCAGCGACTCTTGGCTGGCATCGCCGTTAAGTACCGGCAATACACGAGAGGCGAGTTGTTTACCCAGCTCGACCCCCCACTGGTCGAAGGAGTTGATGCCCCAAATCACGCCCTGTACAAAGACTTTATGCTCATAGAGGGCGAGCAATAAACCCAGGTGGTAAGGGTCGAGGCGCGGCAGCAGCAAGGTCGTGGATGGTTGATTGCCGGCAAAGACCTTATGCGGCAGTAGCGCATCACGTTGCCCGGCAGAGAGGCCGGCGGCCTCTAGTTCGCTCCGGGCTTCGGCTTCGGTTTTGCCAAAGGCGAGCGCGGCGCTCTGTGCGAAGCAGTTGGCGAGCAGCGGCGCTTGGTGGCCCGGCAGCGGATAGTCACTCAGGGCGGTGGCTATAAAGTCACACGGCACGAGCCAACCGCCCTGATGGAGCAGCTGGAAGAAAGCATGCTGGCCATTGGCACCGATTTCACCCCAGACGATGGGGTTCGCCGGACAGGTGAGTGGCTGACCATCACGATTGACGGTTTTGCCATTCGATTCCATCTCCAGCTGTTGCAGATAGCCGGGCAAATGACGCAAAGACTCGTTATAAGGCACGATGGCCGAGGTGTGGGCGCCGAGGAAGTTGGTATTCCAGATGCCAAGCAAGGCCAGCAGAACGGGTAGATTGTCTTTGAGCGGTGTGTGGCGGAAATGCTGATCCATCGCCTGGGCCCCGGCCAGAAGCCGTTCAAAACCGCTCATCCCGATACTGACGGCCAGTGGCAGGCCAACCGCCGACCACAAAGAATAACGGCCGCCGACCCAGTCCCACATCGGCAATACCTGCGCCGGTGGAATCCCGAATTCGGCAGCAAGCTCCGGATGGGCCGATACGGCGACGAAGTGTTTGGCCAGTGCCTCTTCCGACCCGGTATGCGCCAGCATCCAGTTGCGGGCGCTGGCCGCATTGATCATTGTTTCCTGCGTGGTGAAGGTCTTGCTGGCGATGATGAATAAGGTTGACCGCGGATCGAGCGTTTCCAACAGAGGGGCCATGTGGGCGCCATCCAGATTGGAGACGAAATGGACGTGTAGACCGGGGTGGGCGAATGCAGAAAGCGCACGCGTTGCCATTTTGGGGCCGAGATCCGAGCCACCGATGCCAATATTGACGACATGGCGAATGGTGTCACCGGAATAACCCTTCCAGTTACCGCTGCGTAACTGTTCAACAATAGCGGCCATCTGCTGACGTACCTTGCGCACATCCGGCATGACATCGCTGCTGGCAGACGGAAATGGCGTATCAGCCAGGTAACGAAGTGCCGGATGCAGTACGGCACGCCGTTCGCTGACATTGATCTTTTCACCATCGAACAGCCTTTGGCGCCAGCCGGCCACATCGGCAGCTTCTGCGAGGGCGACGAGGTGATTCAGGGCGTCTTGATCAAGGCGTTGCTTCGAAAAATCCAGGAGCAGACCGTCGGCCTGGCGAGAAAAGTGCTTGAAGCGGTTCGCGTCATGGGCGAACAGATCACGTAAATGGGTGTGCGCCAGGCGACTGCTCGATTCGCGGAGACGCGACCAGGCGGGCGTCTTGGTGATGTCCGGTGTCATGACCTATTTAAACAGCTACGGCTGCTGGAATGTGTGGGTGCGGATCGTAGCCTTCGAGCGTGAAGTCTTCGAAGCGAAAGGCGAACAGATCTTTAACGTCCGGATTAATGCGCATCACAGGCAGCGGCCGTGGTTTTCGGCTCAGCTGTAACTTGGCCTGTTCGAGGTGGTTGCTGTACAGATGCGCATCGCCCAGCGTGTGAATGAACTCGCCAGGGCGGTAATCACATACTTGCGCAATCATCATGGTCAGTAGCGCATAGGAGGCAATATTGAACGGCACGCCCAGGAAGATGTCGGCGCTGCGCTGATACAGCTGGCAGGATAGACGCGGCCGTTGATCGGCATCGTCCGGAGCGGGCGGCGCGACGTAAAACTGGAAGAGGGCGTGACACGGCGGTAGTGCCATGCGATCGACTTCGCCCGGGTTCCATGCACAAACCAGGTGCCGGCGTGAATCCGGGTTTTTCTTGAGGCCTTCGACGAGCTGCGTGATCTGGTCAATGGTGCGGATCGTGGGTGGCGCACCGTCCTCGCCCGCCACGACCGTTTCCCAACGACGCCACTGTTTGCCATAGACGGGGCCGAGCTCTCCGTTTCCGTCGGCCCAGTCGTCCCAGATCGAAACGCCGTTTTCTTTCAGGTAGGCAATGTTGGTGCTGCCCTGCAGAAACCACAGCAGTTCGTGAATGATTGAACGCAGATGCAGTTTTTTGGTAGTCAGTACCGGGAAACCCTGTTCCAGATCAAAGCGCATCTGCCAGCCGAATACTGAGCGCGTGCCGGTGCCGGTGCGGTCGGTTTTTATGTGGCCGTGATCCAGCACGTGTTGCATCAGGTTCAGGTAAGTCTGCATGCGGAAATCCGTTTGTCCTATTTTTGGTGGATTCGAACCCTATAATGATCGCATACCTTTGCCGAGTTTCTGTCATGACAGCCACGCGTCGCGCTTCCCGATCCGCCCCTGTGCCAACCCCACAAAACCTGCCGGCGGGCTGGTTGCCCGAGCTACCGACGCTCAAGCTCTTGGCGGCGGAGCCAGGCAGCCGTGAACTGCAGGCGTGCAGTCATGTGCTGGTGCTTTTTGCGGCAGATAAGCTGGTGGCGGGGGCCGTGCCGACGACCCTGCCGGGGGCAGACCTGCTGCGCGCCACCCTGGTACGCCGTCGTAAGCAGGTGAATGTCCTGCGCCGGACGCCGGCCGGTGGCGGCAAAATGCCTGAAAAGGCGCTTATCCCGGAGGCCACTTTGCCCGGGGGTGGGTTGATTCGCTGGTTGGCGGTGGATCTGAGCGAGAGCGTCTTCCTGCGTCAGCAGGCACTCAGGGAGGCGCTCACGCCCTTGCTGGCTGAGTGCCCGGCACGGGTCGATGTTGTCCTGCACGGCAATGCGACTTTTCTGACGGGGGTTCTGGCCGATGCCGCCTACGTGGGATGTGTCAACGCTGTGAGTCTGCCTAAAACAGTCCGTCCCGCGGCCGCCGCCACGAAAGCCACAAGCCAGCCACCTGAAGCCACCGTCTTGCGCTTCTGGATGGGGAGTTCGGTGAAACCCGCGGCGCGTTCAGCTTATATCGCCCAAATGAATTGGGCGCGCAGCAAAGCATCAGCGAACGTGTTGGCGCGCTGTCTGTGTGTGTTGCCACCGAATCAGCTGACGCCGGCAAGTTTCCGAACACAGATTTCGGCGTTGATCAAAGGCACCGGTATCCGGGCCGAGGTCTATGACATCCAGCGTCTGAAGAAAATGAATGCAGGCGCGTTCCTCGCTGTTGCACAGGGTAGTCCCGAGCAAGATGCGGCGATTGTGCATCTGACCTATATACCGAAAAAGAAATCAGTGCCGCATGTCAGTCTGGTTGGCAAGGGCATCTGTTTTGATACCGGGGGGCATAACCTAAAGCCGGCCCGTTATATGGCCGGCATGCACGAGGATATGGCCGGAGCCGCTTCGGTATTGGCCGTGATTCGGGCCGCTGCAGAGTTAGCATTGCCCGTGCGGCTCGATGCCTGGCTGGCATTGTCGCGTAACGACATTAGCCCGGCGGCGTATTGTCAGGGCGATATTGTCAGGGCGATGAACGGACTCACGATCGAGATCGTGCATACGGATGCCGAGGGACGAATGGTGTTGGCGGATACGCTGTCGCTTGCCGCCAGAGCAAATCCGGATGTCGTGATGGATTTCGCTACGCTCACGGGCAGTATGACGATGGCACTGGGTAACCGGATGAGCGGCTTCTTTGCGACCGATACCGGCTATGCGCTACAGCTGGCGATGGCCGGTGAGTCGGCGGGTGAACGTGTCATGGCTTTCGCGATGCCTGATGACTATGACGGTGCGCTTGAAAGCCAGGTGGCCGATGTCAAGCAATGCACCCTGGATGGCGAGGCCGATCACACGCTCGCGGCGCGCTTTCTCAATCTCTTTGTCGGTGATCTGCCGTGGTTGCACATTGATCTGTCGGCGGCCAGCTGTAAGGGCGGATTGGGCGCCGTTGGTACTGAAACCACAGGCTTTGGCGCAGCGCTAGCGTTGCAGTTTTTACGCGACCTGACCTAGCAAAATTCAGGCCGCCGGGCTACTGGCATCGGCATCGGCTTCGGCCGAGTCGGCTTCGGGGGGCTCCAGATTTTTCAGTAACTGAAAAATTGCCCGATACGCTTTGGGGGGCTTCTGCTCGGCTCGCTCCTTGATGGCGTTGCGGCGCAGGGTGCGTAATGCGCTGACGTCCAGATCCGGGTAGTCATTCTTGAGCATCGTGATGACCGCTTCGTCCTCAAGCAAACGATCGCGAAGTTTTTCTAACCCGTGAAAGCGGGCGTTGGCCTTGTTGGAGATACCGTCGAGTTCGTCGAGCATCTCCTGGATCGGGTCCGTATCGACATCGCGCATCAATTTGCCGATGTACTGCATCTGCCGACGCAGCGCCCCGTGCGACGTGATGCGCTTGGCCTCGAGTACGGCATCGAGCAAGGATTCCGGTATCTCCAGTTTTTTCAGCCGATCGTTGCCAACACCGACCAGCCGTCTGCCCAGCTCTTGCAGGGCCTCGACTTCTTCTTTGGCCTTGGTTTTGCTGCGCCGACGTCCTTGCGTCATGGGTGGCGGTTCAGCGTTGACGACCTCTTGCCCCTGACGGGTATGGAGGTGGCTAGGCGGTTTGGAGGGGTGAAAAGGCATAAGCGGGGATGACTGGTTCGGTGGTGTTGCAGTTTGCCGCTATCATACCAACCACCCGATCAATGCTTGCCTCAATTGCCACTAAATTCATGACCGACCACCTGCCTGCCGACGAACACCTCTTTGCCCACAGTCGTGAGGCGCTGACCCATATTGCCGATGATCTGCTCACGATTGCCCAAAAAGGCGGTGCAACAGCAACGGAAGTCGAAATTTCCGAGGGCTTTGGTCAAAGCGTGAACGTTCGCCAGGGCGAGGTCGAAACCATCGAGCATCATCGCGATAAACAGATTGGTGTCACCGTGTACCTGGGGCAACGCAAGGGGTACGCCTCGACCAGTGATTTCTCGCACGAGGCATTGCAGGCCACGGTGAGCGCAGCGCTGGATATCGCGAAATTCACGGCCGAGGATCCTTGCGCCGGGCTACCGGATCAGTCACAGCTGATGTTGGGTGAAGTACCAGACCTGGATCTGTTTCACCCCTGGACCCCCTCCGTGGAAACCGCCATCAACTTGGCGCGTGAATGCGAGGCCGCAGGGCTGGCGCTTGGTGCAGTCATCCAGAATTCGGAAGGTGCATCGGTATCGACGCACCAGGGCCACTTCATGATGGCCAATAGTCTCGGTTTCATGGCGGGTTATCCCACCAGCCGGCATAGTGTTGGCTGTGCACTCATTGCCGCTGACGAACATGGCAGCATGCAGCGTGACGATTGGTATGAATCCGTGCGCAATGCGGCGCACCTGCCATCGATGGCCGCGATTGGTCTTAAAGCGGCGCAGCGCGCTGCTGCCCGTCTGGGCGCGCGCCAGTGCCCGACCGGCGAAGTGCCGGTGATTTTTGAAGCGCCGATTGCGTCGACCATCGTCGGTAATCTGGTGCATGCGGCCTCGGGCGGCGCACTCTATCGCAAGAGTTCGTTCCTGGAAGGGGCGTTGGGTCAGAAAATCCTGCCGGAATTTGTCGTGCTCGAAGAGCGCCCATTATTACCGGGTGGTCAATCAAGTGCGCCCTTTGACGGCGATGGGCTGCCTACGCAGGATCGTGACGTGATTCGCGAAGGGATCCTCAACGGCTATTTTCTTTCCGTCTATTCGGCGCGCAAGCTGGGCATGACGCCGACTGCAAACGGGGGCGGTAGCCACAATCTGTTTATGCGTGATGTGCGCGGTGGCCATGCCGATCTCACGGCGCTGATGAAAACGATGGGGCGCGGCTTGCTCATTACCGAGCTGCTCGGCCAGGGCGTGAACTATGTGAACGGCGACTATTCGCGTGGCGCAGCCGGGTTCTGGATCGAGCATGGCGAGATTGCCTACCCGGTTGAAGAAATCACGATCGCAGGCAATATGAAAGACATGCTGAAGGGCATCATGGCCATTGCCGACGACCGCCTGGCGCGAAGTGCCAAGCAATCGGGCGCGATTCTGATGAACAAGATGATGGTAGCCGGAGCCTAGGGTGCGCTGCTGTTTCGTTCGCCACGGCGAAACGTCCTGGAATACCGAACGTCGTTTGCAGGGGCATCAGGATGTGCCCCTCAATACCTGTGGCCTACTGCAAGCCGAAGCGGCGGCCCGCGCCCTAATGGCGCGTCATAACGAGAGTCCATTTGCTGCGATTGTCAGCAGCGATCTTCAGCGCGCTTGGCAAACAGCCGATGCGATTGCTCGGGCGTTGGATCTGACGGTGCAGAATGCGCCGGGGCTGCGTGAACGACATTATGGTAATTTTGAAGGCAAAACACCGGCCGAAGCCGCGTTGCTCGATCCTTCGGCCTACGCGGCGCTGGTTGCCCG
>JBDQLO010000004.1:0-16403 GCA_040262735.1 Fluviibacter sp. | reverse complement strand
TGTTTAACGTTCATGAACACGCTGACCTTGATCGCACGGCGATTCAGCCAGGGATCATCGGTTTCGGCGACAATGATCACGCGACCGTCAGCCGACGAAACAATGCTGTTCGGGCCGCCCGCCACCACGCGCGGCGGATCCCGGAAAAACTGAACGACAAAAATGGCGATCGGCCACAACAACCAGGCCAGACCGCTATCCAGAATCGAGGCCAGAACGGCCGCACCCACGGCCAGCCCAATAAAAGGCCAACCTTCTTTGGCGAGCAGTGGATGCGGGTAATTCATAAGCCGTCCCTTAGTTCTTGGTCTGATCAACCAACTTGTTCTTGGCGATCCACGGCATCATGGCGCGCAGCTGGGTACCAACCACTTCGATCGGGTGTGCAGCGTTCAGGCGACGACGGGCCGTCATTTCCGGATAATTGGTGCGACCTTCGAGGATGAAGCGCTTGGCGTATTCACCATTCTGGATATTGCGCAGGCACTCGCGCATCGCTTCACGCGCCTGATCAGCAATCACACGCTGACCGGTGACGTACTCCCCATACTCGGCGTTGTTCGAGATCGAGTAGTTCATGTTGGCGATGCCACCTTCATACATCAGATCGACGATCAGCTTCAGCTCGTGCAGGCACTCGAAGTAGGCCATTTCCGGCGCATAACCCGCTTCGGTCAAGGTTTCAAAACCCATCTTGACGAGCTCGACGGCACCGCCACACAGCACGGCCTGCTCACCGAACAGATCGGTTTCGGTTTCTTCACGGAACGAAGTCTCGATGACACCGCCCTTGGTGCCACCGTTGGCAGCCGCGTACGAGAGCGCGATATCACGGGCTTTGCCCGACTTATCCTGATAAATCGCGATCAGCGATGGCACACCACCGCCTTTGAGGTATTCCGAACGCACGGTGTGGCCGGGGCCCTTCGGGGCAACCATGATCACATCGATATCGTCGCGCGGCACAACCTGGTTGTAATGCACGTTAAAGCCGTGGGCGAAGGCCAGGGCAGCGCCCTTCTTCATGTTCGGCGCAACGTCCCTGTTGTAAACATCAGGGATGTTCTCATCCGGCAGCAAAATCATGACGACATCGGCATTCTTGACGGCGGCGGCAATCTCTTCAACCTTGAGGCCCGCAGTTTCGGCCTTGGCCCACGAGGCACCGCCTTTACGCAGGGCAACGGTAACATTGACCCCCGAGTCACGCAGATTCTGCGCATGCGCGTGACCTTGCGAACCGTAACCAACGATGGTGACCTGCTTGCCTTTGATCAGCGCGAGGTCGGCGTCCTTGTCGTAATAAACCTTCATGATGTTCCTTTCGGGAAAAATTCAGCGATAGAAAAAGTTAAACCTTGAGCATACGGTCACCGCGACCGATACCGGAGACACCCGAACGAACGGTCTCCAGGATCAAGACGGGATCGATCGCTGCAATGAATGAATCCAGTTTATTGGACGTGCCCGTCAGTTCGATGACATAGGCCGAATCGGTAACGTCGATGATGTGGCCGCGGAAAATATCCGCCAGTCGCTTCATCTCTTCACGATCCTTGCCGGTGGCGCGCACCTTGATCATCAGCAACTCACGCTCAACATGCGGTGCCTCGGACAAATCAATGACCTTGACCACGTCCACCAGTTTGTTCAGCTGCTTCGTAATCTGCTCGACGATATCGTCGCTACCAAACGTAACCAGGGTCATACGTGACAGCGAGGGGTCTTCCGTCGGCGCCACAGTCAGTGACTGGATGTTGTAGCCACGGGCTGAGAACAGACCTGCCACCCGAGACAGGGCGCCCGATTCGTTTTCCAGAAGAATGGAAATAATGTGTCGCATCACTCGGGTCTCCTTACAGGTGGTCGTCGGCCAGAACCATATCGGTCAGGCCCTTGCCGGCGGACACCATCGGGAAGACGTTGGCCGTTTGGTCGACGATGAAATCCATAAACACCAGGTCGTTCTTGTGCTTGTCGGAGAAGGCCAGTTCCAGTGCAGGGCCCACATCTTCGGGTCGCTCGATACGCATGCCCACGTGGCCATAGGCCTCGGCCAGCTTCATGAAGTCGGGCAGCGACGACATGTACGAATGCGAGTAGCGATTGTCGTAGAACATTTCCTGCCACTGACGAACCATCCCTAAATAACCATTATTCAGGTTGATGATCTTGACCGGTACGCCGTATTGCTTGAAGGTCGAGAGCTCCTGAATACACATCTGGATCGAGGCTTCGCCGGTCACACAAGCGACCGTTGCGCCCGGATTGGCGTAACGCACGCCCATGGCATACGGTAGACCCACCCCCATGGTGCCAAGACCGCCCGAGTTGATCCAGCGGCGCGGTTTGTCAAACTTGTAGTACTGCGCGGCGAACATCTGGTGCTGTCCCACGTCCGAGGTCACAAAGGCCTCGCCCTTGGTCACTTCCCACAGCTTCTCGACCACGGCCTGCGGCATGATCTTGTCCGGGCTGGTGCGGTACTTCAGGCTGTCGCGAGCGCGCCAGCCGGCGATGGTTTCCCACCACTGGGCAACCGCCGCATCCGGCTTGCCACCAATGGCTTCCAGTTGCTTCGTCAGATCTTCAAGCACATCGGGGACATTGCCGACGATGGGTACATCGACCTTGACGCGCTTCGAAATCGACGAGGGGTCAATGTCAATGTGAATAATCTTGCGTGGATGGGTCGCAAAGTCTTCAGGATTACCGATGACCCGGTCATCAAAACGAGCGCCAATGGCCAGCAAGACATCACAGTGCTGCATGGCCATATTGGCTTCGTAGGTGCCGTGCATACCGGGCATGCCCATGAATTGCGGGTCTGTGGCGGGATAGGCGCCCAAACCCATCAGGGTATTGGTGATCGGAAACCCCAGATAACGGGTCAGCTTGGTCAGTTGATCGGCAGCATCCGACAGGATGACACCGCCGCCCGTATAAATCATCGGACGCTTGGCCTCCAGCAGCAGATGCGCGGCCTTCTTGATCTGACCCTGGTGACCCTTGTGCACCGGGTTGTACGAACGAATATGAATCGTGTCCGGATAATTAAATTCGGTTTTATGCGCCGTCACATCCTTCGGAATATCGATAAGCACCGGTCCGGGGCGGCCACTGCGCGCGATATGGAATGCCTTCTTGACGGTGTGCGCCAGGTCCTTGACGTCTTTGACCAGGAAGTTGTGCTTCACGCAGGGACGGGTAATGCCGACGGCATCGCATTCCTGGAAGGCATCCTGACCGATATAGAAGGTGGGCACCTGGCCACTGATCACGACCAACGGGATCGAGTCGTAATAGGCTGTCGCGATGCCGGTCACGGCATTAGTCAGACCCGGACCCGACGTTACCAGCGCAACACCAACGCGTTGCGACGAACGCGAATAGGCATCAGCGGCGTGCACGGCAGCTTGCTCGTGACGCACCAGCACATGATGAATTTTGTCCTGTTTGAAAAGCTCGTCGTAGATATGAAGGACCGAGCCACCGGGATAGCCGAAAATCGTATCGACATTTTCAGCCTGCAGACATTTCACAAGAATTTCTGCGCCGCTGATTGCTGCTGAACTGCTCTTGGCTTCTGACATCACACACCTCCTCGCGAAGCGTCACTTCGCCTTGCCCCCATCCGGCGCGCACACCTTGTGAGTGGCTCCGTCAACGGGGTTATGGTTACGGGGAAAACCGTGAATCATAAGTCAGAGAGGCGGTTTTGGGCAAGGCTTGCTAGAATCAACCTCTCAAAATCCGGAGCAGATTGTTGGCCACCCCTCGTGAACTGGACGCTTTTCTCGCTGATGTCGAGCGCCGAGCCTATAAAACGGCCTGGTTTGCCGTACACAATGAGGAAAATGCGCTAGATATCGTGCAGGATGCCATGCTCAAGCTGGCCGAAAGCTACGGCGACCGGCCGGCGATCGAGCTGCCGGCCTTATTTCAACGCATTCTGCAGAACACCATCCGCGACTTCTACCGCCGCAGCAAGGTTCGCAACCTGTGGACCACCCTGTTTTCGGCCCTCGGCGGGCATGGCGATGCCGACGAGGAGGGCGATCTGGACCGGATCGAGCGACTGCGCGACCCGAACAGCGAGCAACAGCAACAACCCGATGCCGCGCTGGCGCAACGCCAGATGCTGGAAATTCTGGAAAACGAGCTGGCAAAACTGCCGGCGCGTCAACGAGAAGCCTTCCTGATGCGTTATTGGGAAGGATTGGATACTGCAGAGACGGCCGAAGCCATGGGTTGCTCCCAAGGCAGCGTCAAAACCCACTGTTCACGTGCCACACAGGCGCTGGCAGCGGCTCTGAAAGCAAAAGGAATACAGCTATGACCCACCCAACGCACCGCCCGACCCCGCCGCAGGATGATCTGCTGGCCAAGGCCATGGCGTCCGCCCTGGATCAAAGCACTGGGGCATTGCCCAGCCGTATCACCGCCCGCCTGGCCCAAATGCGTGAGCAGGCGTTGGCGCACCAGAAACAATGGCAAAGTGCGCTGCAACTGGCCGGACATGGTACCCAACGGGCCATCGGCAGTCTGTTCGGCGATTCATTTGGCTCTGCGACCGACTGGCGCCGCTGGGCCGCATCGGTTGGCGTTCTCGTCATCACTGCCGTCTTCATGTTCTGGCAGGCTCAAAACGAGGTCGAGCAACTGGCCAGCGAAGACAGCGCCCTGCTGAGCGAAGCCCTGCCGCCAAACGCGCTTCTCGATAAGGGATTCCAGTCATGGGTCTCCAGCGGCACGCCCGACAGCCCGCAGTAATCTTGCTGGGGCTGGCGCTCATCGCCACGCTGGTGGCGATCGGTTACCCGCGCATGCGTTCAGGCCAGGATACGCCCAGTGGCGTGCGGGTGGCTGTTGCGCCGCAACCCGACTGGAAAACGCTCACGCCTGAGCAAAAGTCCATTCTGGCGCCGCTGGAAGAAGACTGGAACAACATGGAGCGTTTTCGCCGCAAGAAGTGGCTGGAAATTGCCGCACGTTACCCCAACCTGAGCGAAGCTGAGCAGGCCCGGATCCGCGAGCGAATGCAGGAATGGGCGAATCTGACACCCGCCCAACGTCAGGCGGCACGCGAGCGCTACAAAGCCCTGAGCAAAACCACCAACGCCGAAGAACGTGAAGCGCTGGCGCAGAAGTGGGCGGACTATCAGAACCTCCCAGAAAGCGTCCGCCAGCAACTCGAACAAGATGCGCGTGAGCAGGAAATAGCTGAAAAACGGGCCGCCCGTACACCGGCGGTTGACGGCAAACCGACCCCGGTTCACACCCGGGAGGGCGCGCTACCGCCCGGCACAGCAGCGGCAACACTGGTGACGGCACCGGGCGCCGTGAAGGTCGTGCCGCCTAACCCGGCCACACCCGCCAGCCCGTTGACCTTTGCACCGGCTAAACCACCGGAAGAGCCGGCTACCGTTGCCGAACCCGCCAGCAATGACAGTCGCTGACGTGGCCAGTCGCCGTCGCCGGCTGGGTAGCCTGCTGTACGAGGCGCTGGTCATTCTGGCGCTCGCGATTTTTCTGTTTCTGTTGCCATTGGCCGTGTTTTCGGGCGTCTCCCATCTCATGCCCGGTCCCGGCGTTCTCTGGCTCTACCTGTTCTTGCTGCTCGGCATTTATTTCATCTGGTGCTGGGTCAAAGCCGGGCAAACGCTGGCCATGAAAACCTGGCGCCTCTGGGTGGTCGACGCCCGAACCTCACGTCGATTACGCCCACTTCAAGCGGTGGTGCGCTATGGCATGGGCTGGTTGTTCTGGCCTACTGGGCTTGCCCTGTTGTGGTCGTTTCTGGATCCTGATGCCCAGTTTCTGCACGACCGCATTGCCGGCAGCCAGATTGTTTATAAGCCCAAACCCAAAGCCTAGCGGTTAGCGTTTCTCGGCGCGTTTAAGCAACCAGACGGCCGCCCCCATAAACAGAATCATCGGCATCGCCGCCGTCACAAACGGCGACCAGCTATTGATCGCACCCAGGCTCGACACCAGGCCATTGAGCATATAGAACAGCGCGCCAATCATGACGCCGGCAAAAATACGCAGGCTCACACCGCCAACACGATCATGACGATAGGCAAACGGCAAGGCCAGCGCCATCATCACCAGAATCGACAACGGATAGAACACCTTCTTCCAGGTTGCGATCACATAGGTATCGCTACCCAGCCCATTACGCTTGAGGTGCTGGATGTAGGTATAGAGCTCATAGACCGACATCAGATGCGGCCGCACCAGCAAGACCTGCAGCACACCCGGGGTAATGGCCGAGGGCCAGGGCTTATCGGCCAGCTGGACCTGGCGCACACGCTGACCCTCCAGCACTGTTTCAGAAATATCGTGCAGCATCCAGACATTAGGCGGCTCGAAGGTCGCGGTTTTGGCGTAAGACACCCGATCCAGGGTCATGTCCGGTTTGAAGTGATAGATGCGTACGGATTCCAGACGCCCATCCGGTCGCAACGCGTTAATGTTGGCAAAAGTCTTGTCGTCCTTGACCCAAACGCCCGACTGCAGACCCTGGGTAATGGTGCCGCTCATGGCTTTCACACGCCATTCCTGGGCTTTCTGCTCGGCCGGCGCTACAACAAACTCCCCCAATATGAAGGTCAGCAATACCAGCCACAACCCCACCCGCATCAGCGTCAGCAGGAGCTGGGTACTGGAGACCCCCGAAACCCGCAGTACGTTAATTTCGGAATGGCGTGCCAGATTCGATAGGGCATAGAGCGTACCGATGAGCACGCAGATCGGCATCAACTCATAAATCCGACCCGGCTGGATCAGCACCACGTAAACAATCGCCTGATACAACTTGTAACCACCTTCGCCCAACTTGCCCAGCTCGCCCATCAAATCAAAGAAGGCAAAGAGCACCATGAAGGCGCCCAGGATCAGCGCCGTGGCCAGTAGCACTTCGCGCCCGACATACTTGCGATAAATCACGGCGCACCCCCGGCCTTGGCGGCCTTTTTCATGCGGCGCCGCGCCCCTGCCGTGGTGGACGTCATCCGGTAATAGAAGCCCCAGATCAGCACGCTCAGCATGATCAGGTGCGGCACAATCAGCCCCAAGGCAAAGGGCAACCGCCCTTGAATCACCCAGGCACGGGCAATCGTCATGAGATTGATGTAAATGAAATACACCAGCAAGGCCAGAATCATATTGGCCGAGCGGCCGGCACGCGGGTTGACGTAAGACAGCGGAATGGCCAGTAAGGCCAGCATGGCGACCATGATGGTCGTGCCAACGCGGGTGACCACATCCCCCAGGCTTTCGCGCGTGGGGTTCATCAGCAACTCCCGAGTCGGCGTACTGTCCTGATGGCGCGCCATATTCTGCGAAGCTTTGGTCTCGACCCGGAAGGCATACTCCTGATAATCGACCGTGCGCATTTCCGGCGAGTTCGGCTTGAGCTCGTAGCGGTGGCCCCGCTCAAGCACAATAAACCGGTCGCCGTTCTCGTGAATCTCCTGACGCCCGCGCTCTGCAACGGTAATGCCCAGCTTGTCCGGTTGCGTATCGCTCACGAAAATATTGCTGACCGTTTCACCCGATTTGTCGGCAGACTCGATAAAGAAGATCCGGCGACCATCGCTGGATTCGCGAAACACCCCCGGCCTTACCAAGCCCAATTCGTTGCGATCGGCCACCTGCTGCCGGTACTTAAGACTCTCACCATGCGCCCAGGGCACCAGTTCCTGGGTCAGCACCCCCACTACCAGCATGATGGGAATGGCGAAAATCAGTACCGGGCGAATCCAGGCCGTCAATGGCTGTCCGGCACTGAACCAGACGGTCATTTCTGAATCGCGATACGCGCGCGAGAGGGTGAGCAGAATGGCCATAAAACAGGCCAGCGACAGAAGGATCGGAAGAAAATTAAAAATGGCAAAGCCCAGCAGCGGACCCACCGCACTGGCCGAAACCTTGCCGACGGTGGCCTCATTGAGCAAACGCACCAGAAAGGTCGTCAGCAGGATGACCAGCAGTGCCACGGAGATCGCGACCGCGTTCTGGACGAATTCGCGCCGCATGGCGCGCGCAAAAATCATGGTCGATTACATACTCTACAAAGTGCGCCTAATGCGACGACGGACGCCGGCGTGCGGAATTTTGACGAAAAGCGTTACCGGCGGGGATAATCACGGGTTGATCTCATTGTTTCAACCCCTGTCCCTTCCGGAGAACCCGATGAAATTTAGCACAAAAACCGGCGCCACCCAGTCCTTAAATACGGATGCGCTCATTCTGGGCGTTTTCGAGAAGGGCGCACAACCTGCCACAACGGCGGCTGCAGACAAGTCAACCCAGGGTTTGATCGCCCGCCTGCAAAAGCAGGGCGACTTTGCCGGCAAGGCCGGCACAACCCTCGTTGTTCGCCACCCCACCGGCCTGAAAGCCGAGCTCCTGGTGCTCGTTGGCCTGGGTGACAAGACCGAATTCAACCTAAAGTCCTGGACGCAGGCCAACCGTGCGGCAATCACGGCCGTACTGGCCACCTCGGCCACCGATGCCATTAATACGCTGAGCACGATCACTGTCAGCGGTCTGTCGGCCACAGCCGCTGTTCGCCAGGCCGTGGTGTTTGGCGGCGAAGTCGCTTACCGCTTTGACCAATTCAAGACCACGCCCAAGGCGCAGCCGGTCAAATTAAAGTCCGTGCAGATTCTTGTCGATCAAACCGGCAAACCCATGACCGACGCCATCGCCCAGGGCGAGGCCATCGTTGCCGGCATGACACTCACCCGCAACCTCGGCAACCTGCCGGGTAATATCTGTACCCCGACCTATCTGGCCGACGAGGCCAAGAAGCTGGCCAAGACTTACGGGCTGAAGTGCCTGATTCTCGAGAAAGCCGCCATGGAAAAACTTGGCATGCATTCGCTGCTGGCGGTGGCCAAGGGTTCGCACCAGCCGCCGAAGTTCATTGTGCTCGAATACATGGCTGGCAAGAAAACCGATAAGCCGGTCGTGCTGGTCGGCAAGGGCATTACCTTCGACACCGGCGGCATCTCACTGAAGCCAGCGGCCGAAATGGACGAAATGAAGTACGACATGTGCGGCGCCGCCAGCGTGCTGGGCACCTTGCGCGCGGTGGCCGGCATGAAGCTGCCCATTAATCTGGTCGTGATCGTGCCCACAACCGAGAACATGCCGGGCGGAAGCGCCACCCGGCCGGGTGACATCGTGAGCTCGATGTCGGGTCAGACCATCGAGATTCTCAACACCGATGCCGAAGGCCGGCTGATTCTGTGCGATGCCCTGACGTATGCCGAGCGTTTCAAACCGGCCGCCGTAGTTGATGTTGCAACACTCACGGGTGCCTGTGTCGTCGCCCTGGGCCAGGTCGCCAGCGGACTGCTCGGTAACGACGAAAAGCTGGTCGAGCAACTGCGGACTGCGGGTACCGACACCCTGGATCGCGCCTGGCAACTTCCCCTGTGGGACGACTACCAGGATCTGCTAAAGAGCCCGTTCGCCGACATGGCCAACATTGGTGGCCGGTGGGGTGGCACCATCACCGCCGCCTGCTTCCTGTCGCGATTTGCCAAAGCTTATCCGTGGGCACATCTCGACATCGCTGGCACGGCCTGGACTCAGGGCAAGGATAAGGGCGCTACGGGACGACCCGTGCCCTTGCTGACCCGCTTCTTGATGGCGCGTGCCGGTAAAGCCGATTAATTGTCATTGTGACTCAGATCGATTGTTACCACGACCAGCCGGATCGCCTGCAACAGGCCATCCGGCTCGCGCTGCTTGCCTGGGAACGCCGCAAGCCGATCACGTTTTACATTCCCGATGCAACACGGGCTGCGACCTTCGACAAGGCGCTGTGGGCCCAGGATCCACAATCCTTTGTGCCGCACTGTCATGCGCACAGCGATGTGGCCGATCGCACGCAGATCATCATCACCGACAATCCGGATACCGTCCCGCAAGACGAACTTCTGGTTAACCTCAGTGATGAGGTTCCACCCGGTTTTGCCCGCTTTCACCGACTCTTTGAAATCGTCAGTCAGCACGATGCCGACAAGGCGGCCGCGCGAACACGCATGGCATTCTACAAAGATCGCGGCTACGCGATTACCTATCGAAAACCCAACTGACTCCGTCCATTTCCAGACGCCCATCATGACGCTTGCAAAATCATTCGAACCCGCCGATATCGAACACCGCTGGTACCAGACCTGGGAAGACCGCGGTTATTTTGCCGCCGGCGATGATCCGGCAAAGCGGGAAGCGTTCTGTATCCTGCTGCCGCCACCGAACGTCACGGGCACACTGCATATGGGGCATGGTTTTAACCAGACCTTGATGGACGCGCTGACGCGTTATTACCGCATGCGGGGCGCCAATACGCTCTGGCAACCGGGCACCGATCACGCCGGTATCGCCACACAGATCGTCGTTGAACGCCAGCTGGAGCGTGACGGCATCTCGCGTCACGATCTGGGCCGCGAAAAGTTTCTGGAAAAAGTCTGGGAGTGGAAGGCCTACTCGGGCGGCACCATCACCCAGCAGATGCGTCGTCTGGGCAGTTCCTGCGACTGGACGCGTGAACGTTTCACGATGGACGAAGGTCTTTCGAAAACGGTCACCGAGAGCTTTGTCCGTCTCTATAACGAAGGCCTGATCTATCGCGGCAAGCGTCTGGTGAATTGGGACCCGAAACTTCATACGGCCGTTTCTGATCTGGAAGTACTGTCGGAAGAAGAAGATGGTTTCCTCTGGCACATTCGCTACCCGCTGGCGGACGGCAGCGACGCCCTGACCGTTGCCACCACGCGCCCGGAAACCATGCTCGGCGATACCGCCGTGATGGTGCACCCGGAAGACCCGCGTTATCAGCATCTGATCGGCAAGATGGTCAAACTGCCGCTCTCCGATCGCGAAATTCCGATCATCGCCGATAGCTATGTCGATATGACCTTCGGTACTGGGTGCGTCAAGGTGACGCCGGCGCATGATTTTAACGATTACGCCGTCGGCCAGCGTCACAACCTGCCGCTGATTTCGATTCTGACCTTGGACGCCAGAATCAACGATAACGCCCCAGAAAAGTACCGCGGCCTGGATCGTTTCGAGGCGCGCAAAGTCATCGTCGACGATCTCGAAGCTCAGGGCCTGCTGGAAAAGACCGACAAGCACAAGCTCAAGGTCCCGCGTGGCGACCGCACGGGTGTGGTTATCGAGCCGATGCTCACCGACCAATGGTTTGTCGCCATGAGTAAACCCGGCGCGGACGGCAAATCAATCACGCAGAAGGCGCTGGACGTGGTCGCCAATGGCGAGATCCGCTTCCATCCAGAAAACTGGGTCAACACCTATAATCAGTGGCTGAACAACATCCAGGATTGGTGTATCTCGCGCCAACTCTGGTGGGGCCATCAGATTCCGGCCTGGTATAGCGATAGTGGCAAGGTGTATGTCGCGCACGACGAAGCTGAAGCAAAAGCACAAGCTGCTGCTGCCGGCGACACGGGTGGGCTGCGCCGTGACGAAGACGTGCTCGACACCTGGTACTCCTCTGCGTTGTGGCCGTTCTCGACGCTGGACTGGACGCCCGACTGGCCCGCAACGCCAAACGCGATGCTGGATCGTTACCTGCCAACCAGCGTGCTGGTCACTGGCTTTGACATCATCTTCTTCTGGGTCGCCCGCATGGTCATGATGACGCAGCATCTGACCGGCCGGATTCCGTTCAAAGATGTTTACGTGCATGGCCTGATCCGAGACAGCAAGGGTCAGAAGATGAGCAAATCGAAGGGCAACGTGCTTGACCCCATTGACCTCATCGATGGCATCACGCTCGATGATCTCGTCAAAAAAAGAACCTTTGGCCTGATGAATCCGAAGCAGGCGCAAAGCATTGAAAAAGAAACGCGCAAGGAGTTTCCGGAGGGTATTCCGGCATTTGGCACTGACGCACTCCGTTTCACCTTCACCTCACTGGCGAGCCCGGGGCGCGATATTAAATTCGACCTGTCACGCTGTGAAGGCTATCGCAATTTCTGTAACAAGCTATGGAACGCCACGCGTTTCGTCCTCATGAACACCGAAGACCAGGATTGCGGCATCAACGCCCGCGATGCTGATTTGAATGACTCGGCGGCCGACCGCTGGATCATCAGCCTGCTGCAACGGGCGGAGGCCGAGATCGGTCAGCAGCTCAACGACTACCGGTTCGATTTGGCCGCGCAGGCGCTGTATCACCTGGTCTGGGACGAGTACTGCGACTGGTACCTGGAAATCGCCAAGGTGCAGATCCAAAATGGCAATCCCGAACAGCAACGCACCACGCGTCGTACGCTGCTTCGCGTCCTCGAAACCATTCTGCGTCTGGCGCACCCGTTCATTCCCTTCATTACGGAAGAACTCTGGCAAACGGTGGCGCCGATGGCCGGCCGCAAAACGCACGACACGATTCTGCTCGCCGGCTACCCGGTTGGTGATATGCAACGCATCGACACCGACGCAGAAGGCCAGATCGAACGCCTCAAAGGGCTGGTATCGGCCTGCCGTAATTTGCGAGGTGAGATGAGCCTGTCGCCGGCAACCAAGGTGCCGCTGATCGTCGCCGCCAGCGACGCGGAACAAAACGACCTCGCGGTAGCCGCACCGGTTCTGAAGTCCTTGGCAAAACTGGCAGAGGTGCGCTTTGTCGACACGCTGCCGGCCGATGCACTGGCGCCTGTCGCCGTGCTCGGTAACATTCAGCTGATGCTGGAAGTGGCCATCGACGTGCCGGCTGAAATTGTCCGCTTGGAAAAAGAAATTGCCCGACTCGAAGGCGAGATCAAAAAGACCGAAGGCAAACTCGGCAACGCGTCATTCGTGGACCGTGCCCCGCCAGCCGTCGTTGCGCAAGAGCGCCAGCGCATGGCCGATTTCAGTCAAACGCTGGCCATGCTCAAACCCCAGCTTGAAAAGCTCCGGCAGCGCTAAGCATTTATTGTTTGAGATAGGCCGGCATCAGCCCGCGCAGGGCGTTGCCCACGCGAAGCCGGCCTTCACGCGCAGCTGCCTTGATGTCGGCAACGGTGAGTATGGCTTCACGGGCTTCACCGCTGTCGACCAGGGTGGCACGAAACACCCCCGGCAACAGACCGCATCGCAGGGGGGGTGTCAGCAACCGTTGCCCTTCACGCACGAAGACATTGCTGCGGGCACCCTCACACACCTCGCCCGCTTCGTTACAGAAGAGCGCATCAAAGGCCTGCAGCGAAATCGCCCGGTCGATCGCCGCATCATAGACGCTGCGCGCCGAGGTCTTGTAACGCAGCAGCGGATCGTCGTGCTGCAGTCGGGTGTCCGACCAAATCAGCGCCACGCGCGCTGCCAGGGGTGGCAATGCTGCCCAGTGCGTCTGCAATGCGCCACCATGCGAAAGATCGATTCGAACGCGGTATTGGCGAGCCGTATCGCCGGCGCCCTCCTTCTGGCGGATTTCGGCTTTCACTTGCCAAAGCGCCGCTTCGAACGCATCCCGTTGCCATGAAAAACCGAGCGCATAGGCCGATTGCGCCAATCTGGCGATGTGCCAACGCACGTGCGGATAGACCTCATCCAACGGTAACGTATCGGTCAACTCTTGCGGCGGCAATTCTAGGCGTAATGTTTCAAAGAGCGTAAACCCGGGATCCGGCTTCACCAGAAAATCGCTCTTGAGCAAACACTCTGCATACTCTTCGGCAGGATCCGAATCCCAGACGATGCCGCTGCCGACGCCCAGCACACCAGTGCGTACCAGTGCCCCCTCGACCGCTGGCGGATCCAGCACAATGGAGCGTATGGCCACATTAGCCTGAATACGACTACCAGCCGCCCAACCAATGGTACCGGTATAAATTCCCCGTGGCACCCCTTCCCAGGCCTGAATTTTTTGCATGGCAGCGACTTTAGGCGCACCGGTGACCGAACCACACGGAAAGAGGCTACGGATCAGGTCCTCCAAACCTTGGGTCTGCAGACGCGCCGATACGGTCGAGGTCATCTGGTGAACCGTGGGGTAAGCCTCAATTTCAAATAGCGCATCGACGGCCACACTGCCTGCCACTGCAACACGACCGAGATCGTTACGCAGAAGATCAACGATCATCAGATTTTCGGCACGGTTTTTATCCGATGCACGCAGTGCCTCTGCCTGCGCCTGATCGGCGGCCGCACTGGCCCGCCTGGGTGCCGTACCCTTCATCGGACGCACGATAATTTGTGCGTTGTCGACGGCAAAAAACAATTCCGGCGACAACGACAACACCTGATACTCTGGCATATCAATGTACACGGCATAGCTCGTCGGCTGCGCTTTAGCCAGACGCACAAAGACATGTGCCGGATCGCCATAGAGTGACACATCCACCGGCATCGTGAAATTGATCTGATAGACCTCACCATCCGCAATCGCCTGGCGAATGCCTTGCAACTTCTCGGTATACGCCGACACCGCCAGTGCCGGCTTGCCGCGAACACAACCAGAGAGCGTCGATTCAGGCTCAGGCATCAACCAGGCATCGGCTTCTGCCACATTTAACCAGCGCGCCTCGGAAAAAATCCAGACATAACCGCACGGTACTGCCGGTGCCATGAGCCTACCCGGACCGACCCGTTGCACCACCGGTTCAATCAACGCGCCGGCTTCGTAATCCAGTGCAAACACGGCGTATTGTCCAGCATCCCGTGCCGCATCGGCGGCCGCCAACGCCTGGCTCAGCGAGTCGGCATCCTGAATCACCCAGGTTGCGCTGGGTGCCACGCATAATAGACTGGCCCGCGCCGAGGGATCTGCCAACCCATCCCGAAATAGAATGGCCTCACGAGAATGCAAGCTGCGGCTCACTTGCAACGGAGATAAATGGTCCACTGCGCATCACCGTCCCGCACATGCAGTAATACATGGCCTGTCTGCCGGGCAAAGGCCGCAAAATCCTCTCGCGCTGCGGGATCCGTCACCTGAACTTCCAGGATCTCTCCACTGGCCATTTCAGCCAGCGCCTTTTTAGTGCGCAAAATCGGCATCGGACATTTCAGCCCACAGACATCAAGCTGGCGGTCGGCGGTCGGTACCTGTAGAGAAGTGTCTGTCATGTCATTCGGGCTCAGTGCATTAGAACGGTGACTGTCCTGCCGTCTTGCGCTCTTCAATCAGCTGTCCGCGCAGGGTTTTGAGACGGGTATCAATCATCGACTGATCGTAAAAATTTTTGGCTTCGCGTTGTGCCAGCTCCAGCTGCTCCACGGCGGCCTGGGTCTGCCCATTCAGTACGTAGGACTCGGCGGTTGCTCGCCGCGACTGGACCGGCTTGCCCAGCGCCGCATAGGCATGCGCCTGAAGTTTATAGAGTTTGGGATCGCGTGCACCGCCCGAACGGATGCGAGCTTCAATGATCTGGAGGGCCGCTTCATTCTGACCCAGCTGTTGCATGACGCCGATCAGCCCGAGCGCGATCGCCTCGTTATTGGGGTAGCGCTTGTAGGCCTCACGATAGATCTGGCTTGCTGCCGCCACATCCTTTTCCGCCAGACGGATTTCTGCTGCCAGCGCATCCATCATCGGATCAGGCGGTGCCAGTTTTTTGGCATTGGCCAGGGACTTTTCAGCGTCCCCCAAACGACCGAGCCTTAACTGGGCGCGTGCCATGCCGTACCAGACTGCTGACTCGTGAGAAAAGCGGCGTTCACGAAGCTGGGTTTCAAATTCAGCCAACGCATCCTGCGGCGGGTACTCTATCGTGCGCAGCTTGGCGCGCACCAGGTAAAAATCCAGCGAATCCCGTACCTGGCGATATGCGGAGCCCTGGGCACGACCCTGCATATCCGAGATCCGTTCTGTGGTGAGGGGGTGTGTTCGCAGATAGACGGGCGCGTTGTTCTCATAAAGCGCTGTCGATTTCTGCAGTCGCTCAAAAAAGTCTGCCATGCCACGCGGGTCGTATCCGGCTTTGGTGAGCGTCTGGAAGCCCACCCGGTCGGCCTCGCGTTCAAAATCCCGCGAGTAGGCCAGTTGCGAGTGAATGTTCGCCGCATCGATGGCGGCGCTGGCACCCTGGGCAATTTGTCCGGCCTGGCCAGATCGCACCGCCAGAAGGGTGAGCGCCAGGCTCACCAGCGAGGTCATCGACTGGCTGCGCGCAGCCATGATCCCGCGCGCCAGGTGTTGCTGATTCACGTGAGAGATTTCGTGAGCGAGCACCCCCGAGAATTCGGATTCGGTGCGGGCGGCGAGTAGCAACCCAGTGTTAATCCCCACATAGCCGCCGAAGGTGGCAAACGCATTAATTTGCCGGTCACGCAGCACAAAGAAGGTAAAACGGCCCGTCGCATTCTGGCTGGCAGAAACCAGGCGCTGGCCAACCCGGTTTACATACCCGGCGATTTCGGGGTCGTCGATATAAGCG
>JBDQLO010000003.1:0-18732 GCA_040262735.1 Fluviibacter sp. | reverse complement strand
CGCCCAGTTTTGATACGCGCTCGGCTGCCTTGAAGCGCGTGCTCATTGGTAACGCGCGCGAAGAGGGAATGGACTCCGCTGGCCGTTTGCTGGTGGCGCCCGAGTTACGCGAGTTTGCCGGTCTCGAGCGTAAGGTGTGGATGGTGGGGCTGGGCTCGCATTTCGAACTGTGGAGCGACGCCGGTTGGCAAGCGCAAAATGCGGCGGCCGTTGACGTGCTGCAGTCGGCGGAACCGCCCGCCGGCTTTGAGGATTTCGCACTGTGACCAAGCGCGCCGGGATCGTTGTCCCCGGTTCTCGCGCCCCCAGTGCCGCCGCTACCGCAGTCAATCCGGTCTCTGATGTTCACGAAACCGTCTTGCTCGACGAAGCCGTCGAGGCATTGGCGATTCGTCCCGATGGATGTTATATCGACGCCACCTTTGGTCGTGGCGGTCATTCCCGAAAAATTCTGTCGCAGCTGGGGCCGCAGGGCCGGCTGTTGGCACTCGATCGCGACCCGCAGGCCTTGGCGGCTGGTGCGTTGCTCGACGATCCGCGCTTCACGCTGGTGCACACCGCCTTTGAGGGCATGCGCGCTGCGGCACAACAAGTGCAGTTTGATGTGGCCCGGGTAGACGGGGTGCTGTTCGATCTGGGGCTCTCCTCTCCCCAGATCGATACGGCATCCCGTGGGTTTTCTTTCCGGTTTGATGCGCCGCTGGATATGCGGATGGACACCACCCGCGGCCAGACGGCGGCGGCCTGGTTGGCAGAGGTTGACGAAAGAACTTTGGCGGAGGTCATCAAGGACTATGGCGAAGAACGGTTTGCTGTCTCGATTGCAAAGAAGATTGTGGTTACTCGGGCCGAGCGTCCTATCACCACAACCGGCGAACTCGCCGCGCTTGTACGTGCGTGCGTGCGCACCCGCGAGCCCGGCCAGGATGCGGCGACGCGTACCTTCCAGGCTGTACGGATTTATATCAATCAGGAGCTCGGCCAGCTGGCGCTAACCTTGCCGCAGGCGCTGGAACTACTCAAACCGGGCGGTCGTTTGGTCGTGATCAGTTTCCATTCGCTGGAAGATCGTGTCGTCAAACGTTTCATGCAGGCCGGTGCCAAACCGGTCGAGCCGCCCAAAGGCGTGCCGCTGACCGCTGCGCAACTACCGCTGCCGAAACTCAGGCTGATCGGCAAGGCCATGAAACCGGGTGCCGCAGAAATCGATCGTAATCCCCGCGCGCGCAGCGCCATCATGCGTGTCGCCGAGAAGCTGGCGGCCTGAGGCGGATATGCGACGGATCAACCTCATCCTGATCATTGTGCTGTTGGTGTCGGCGGTGGGCACCATCGCCGCGCAACATCAAGCGCGTAAGCGTTTGCAGGCGCTCGAACTGGAGCGAGAACGTTCGCACAATCTCGATGTTGAATTCGGTCAGCTGCAACTCGAAATGTCGTCGTGGGCCGCGCATACGCGGATTGAACGCATCGCCCGTGAAAAGCTGGGCATGCAACCGCCGGATATGAAGAAGGTACAAAAACTCGGGGGTGGACAATGAGCCGCAAGGATCATCGCTTTACCGAGAGTCCGGTGCTCAAGGATCAGCTGGCAAGCTGGCGGATCCACCTGGTGTCTGCACTGATCTTTGGCGCGCTGTTGACGTTGGTTGGACGCGCGTTTTATCTGCAGTTGATCAACGAAGATTTTCTTCAGGAGCGCGGCGATGCGCGCTATCGTCGCGTACTTGAAATTCCGGCGTCACGCGGCAAGATTCTCGATCGTCACGGCGATATGCTGGCGCAATCGACGCCGATGCGCGCCGTCTGGGCAACAGCCGATGCCAAGCTGGACAAGACCCAGTTGAAAGACCTCGCCGCATTACTGGAAATGGATCCGCGCCAGATCGAGAAAAAGCTCAACGGCGACAAGAATTTTGTCTATCTGAAGCGTCAGGTCTCGCCCGATGCCGCAGCACGTATCGCAGCGCTTAAGCTACCGGGTATCCAGATGGACCGCGAATACAGCCGCTTCTATCCGGCTGGCGACATGGTCGCCCATATGGTCGGCTTTACCGGCAAAGATGATCGCGGGCAAGAGGGTGTCGAGCTTGCTTTTGAAAACCGGTTGATCGGTAAGCCGGGTGAGCGGACCGTCATCAAGGATCGTCGGGGTCAGATCGTCGAAGAAGTCGGTTCGGAACGTCCGCCGCAAGACGGCGACGATATCGAGCTGGCGATCGATTCGAAGATCCAGTTTATTGCCTTCAACGCACTCCGCAACGCCGCCGACAAATTCAACGCCAAGGGCGGTAGCGTCATCGTTGCCGACATCAAGACGGGCGAAATTCTGGCGCTGGCGAACTGGCCGACCTACAACCCGAACAACCGCGCGCAATTGTCGGGCGGTCAACTGCGCAATCGCGCCGTCACCGATAGCTTTGAGCCAGGTTCAACGATGAAGCCCTTCATCGCGGCGCTGGCGCTGGATCGAGGCAAATATAAGTTCGACTCGATCATCAACTGCGCGCCGGGCAAGATGACGATCGGCTCGGCCACGATCAGTGATGCGCACCCCTACGGCGCACTGACGCTGGCGCAGGTGATCCAGACGTCATCGAACATCGGTGCCACCAAGATCGCGCTCGGTTTTCCATCGGAAGACATGTGGACCATGATGAGCAAGGTGGGTTTCGGTAAGCCACTGGGGCTGGGTTTCCCCGGTGAAGTCGGCGGCCGTCTACGCCCCTGGCAGACCTGGAAGCCGATCGAACAAGCCACCATGTCCTATGGTCATGGCGTTTCCGTGACCGTGGTGCAATTGGCGCATGCCTATACCGTCTTTGGTCGCGACGGCGATGTTGTACCGCTCTCTTTGATTAAAACGCAGGGCACGGTGGCAGGACAGCCGGTGTTCGCGCCAGAAACCTCGCGCCAGGTAAGGCAGATGCTGGAAATGGTCGTCAGCCCGGAAGGTACGGCGCGCAAAGCCGCTGTGCCTGGGTATCGAGTCGGCGGCAAAACCGGTACTGCGCATAAGCTGGTCGGCGGTCGTTACGCCAATAAATATCTGGCCTCCTTCGTGGGTATTGGTCCGATTTCTGACCCCCGCCTGGTGGTGGGCGTCGTCGTTGATGAACCGGTGGGTGCGCACTATGGGGGTGATGTGGCAGGTCCGGTGTTCTCGGAAGTCATGGGAGGCGCATTGCGCACACTCGGTGTGCCGCAGGATCAGGAGCCGGCCAAAGAGATGACGAAGGCTGCGTTGCAGGCACCCGTCACCGTGGCGGCTGCGCCGTCGGCAAAGAAGGGGGTGCACTGATGACGGTGCTGGCCTCGCGCGAAGCGGTACTCAGCTGGTTGCTGGCGCAGGGTCTGCGTCCGACCGGCGTCTGTGCCGATAGTCGGCATGTGCGCGCCGGGGATCTGTTTATCGCCGAAGTACCGGAGTCGGGAGCGCGAGCGGTTTATGCGCGCGACGCTTTGGCCAATGGCGCTTGCGCAGTGTTGTGGTCTGACGATCTGCCATTGTGCGCAGCCGAATTTGGCAGTGCGCCGGTCGTAGCCGTTGCAGGCTTACATCAGTTGATCGGGCCCGTTGCGCAAGAGGTGTATGGTCATCCGAGCAGCAAACTTCGGGTGCTGGCTGTCACCGGTACCAATGGTAAAACGACCGTCACCCAATGGCTGGCGCAGTCGATGCCCGGCCATTGTGCCGTCATCGGCACGCTGGGCGCCGGTTACCCGGGCGTTTTGGTCGAGACCGGATTTACCACGCCCGATGCAGCACAGTACTCACACCTGCTGGCTGACTTTGTCCGAGACGGGGCAACGTCTTGTGCGGTTGAAGCGTCTTCGATAGGTCTTGAAGAAGGCCGCATGGCGGGTAGCCAGATCGATTGCGCTGTCTTCACCAACCTGACGCGCGACCATCTGGATTATCACGGCACGATGGCAGCCTATGCGGCAGCAAAAGCCAGGCTCTTTGTCTGGCCAGACCTGCGCGCTGCCGTGATCAACCACGACGATACGTTTGGCCAGCGATTGTTGTTGCAGACTGCGGCGCGCATCACCCTGGCATACGGCCTGAGCGAACGTCCCGGCGATTTGCCGCAGGGCGTGCAATGGGTGGGCGCCGAGAATGTTGCGGCAACGGCTCAGGGTCTCAGCGCCACGCTGGTACTGGGTGAAGACCGTGTGCCCTTTACCACACACATCATCGGTCGTCACAACCTCTCGAATATGCTGGCGGTCTCGGCTGTGCTATTGGCCGAGGGATTGAGTCCGGCCGAGATCGTTGTGCGGCTTCACAAACTGCAACCACCTCCTGGTCGTATGGCCTGTTATGGCGGTAAGGACCAGCCCCTGGTGGTGGTCGATTATGCGCACACACCGGATGCGCTAGCACATATTCTGTCGGCGCTTCGCGACGTCGCAACGGCGCGTCAGGGTCGACTGGTCTGTCTTTTGGGTTGCGGTGGCGATCGCGACCCGGGCAAGCGACCGGAGATGGGGCGCGCAGCCGTCGCCGGTGCCGATGCGGTCTGGATTACCTCCGACAATCCGCGCGGCGAAGACCCCGAAGCTATTATCGCAGCCATTGCTCAAGGAGCGCCGGGGGCACACACAATGACCGATCGCGCACACGCCATCGCCGCGGTGGTGGCTGGTGCCGCGATCAGTGATGTGATCTTGCTGGCCGGTAAAGGGCATGAGCGCACACAGGAAATTCGTGGTCAGCGCTACCCCTTTGATGATGCCGTTCACGCGCTGGCGGCGCTGGATGCCTGGCAGGCGGCGCACGCTCCAGAACACACGACGGGCGCGCTTTGACCATGGTCGCGACGATGAACAAACCCCAACGCTCCGTCCGATTGGCTGAAGCTGTGCCGTTATCGCTCATCACAGACTGGTTGTCCGCGCGACTGCCGGAGGCTTCTGGTAGCGAACTGGTGCAGGGCGTCTCGACCGATACGCGCACCTTGCAAGCGGGTGACCTATTCGTCGCGCTGCGCGGTGAGCAATTCGACGCGCATGATTTTCTGGAAGATGTCCGTGAGGCCGGTGCGGTCGGCGCCATCGTCGAGGCCGGTCACCCGATGTTGACATCGCCGGCACTCGAGGGCTGGCCACTGGTCGTCTGTGACGACACGCGTCAGGCACTCGGTACCCTGGGTCAGGCCTGGCGTGCACGGTTCAACTTACCCGTCATCGCCATCACTGGCTCGAATGGCAAGACCACCACCAAAGAACTGGTGGCCCATCTCTGTCGTGCAGTCGCGGGCGATGCGGCCGTCCTGAATACGCTTGGTAACTTCAATAACGAGATTGGCCTGCCGCTCACGCTGCTGCGCCTCAGTGCGCAGCATCGCTACGCGGTGATTGAACTGGGCATGAGTCATCCGGGCGAGATTGCGGCATTAGCCCAACTGGCGCAGCCCACGGTTGCCATTGTGACCAATGCCCAGCGGGCGCATCTAGCTGGCGTGGGGTCAGTCGCGGGTGTGGCCAGAGAAAAGGGCAGTCTCTTTGACGCTGTTCCCGAAGGGGGCGCGGCCGTGGTCAATCTGGACGATCCCCATGCGCAATCATGGCTCGATCGCATTCGCCCGGGTCGGCGTATTCTGGGCACGCACGTGATGGACGCCTCACAGGCGCCCGTAATCGCGCCGCCGGCTTTTGCTGCCAGGGTGGTGGGTCAGATGGCGGCAGGCCAAACGCTGCGCGTGCTGACACCAGCGGGCGAAGTGGACGTCTCGTTGCCGTTGGCCGGGCGGCATAACGCCAGCAACGCACTTCAGGCCATGGCCGCCGGTTATGCGGCCGGGCTCGATATCGCGCAAATGGCGGACGCGTTGCAAAGTTTCGGGGGCGTCTCGGGTCGACTCCAACAGAAGCAGGGTTATGGGGGCGCCACGGTGATTGATGACACCTATAACGCCAACCCGGATTCGATGCGCGCCGCCATCAATGTATTGACGAGTGAGGTCGCATCGGCCGACACCATTCTGGTGATCGGCGACATGGGCGAAGTCGGTGATGCGGCCGCAGCCTTGCACGCCGAAGTGGGGCGCTATGCCGCTGAGCGCGGCGTAGGGGCGCTTTATGCCGTTGGACCATTGTCAGAATCAGCGGTCTCTGCCTACGGCAACCACCGCCCCGGTCAGGCGTATCACTTCAGCTCTCAAGAGGCCCTCGTCGCCGCGCTACGGCCAACACTGTCGGCGCAATCGCGGGTACTGGTCAAGGGTTCGCGTTCGGCACGGATGGAAAACGTGGTGAACGCGCTGGTTGAAAACGCATAGGAAGAAGACGATGCTACTTTGGCTCTCGGAATGGTTGGCTCAGGATGTGCGGGCGTTCAACGTCTTCAATTACCTAACGCTGCGCACCGTCCTGGCGGCGCTCACCGCGCTGATGATCAGCTGGCTGTCAGGTCCGGCCGTCATCCGCTGGCTGGCCGCCAAGAAGATCGGACAGGCCGTACGCACCGATGGCCCGCAAACGCATCTGGCCAAATCGGGTACGCCGACCATGGGCGGTGTGCTGATCCTCATTGCTACTGGCCTATCGACCTTGCTCTGGGGCGACCTGGAAAATCGTTATGTCTGGATCGTGCTGCTGGTGACCTTGGGTACCGGTGCGGTCGGTTGGTATGACGACTGGCGCAAGGTGGTCTATCGTGACCCCAAGGGCCTGGCCAGTCGCTGGAAATTTTTCTGGCAGTCGGTGATCGGCCTCGCAGCGGCGGCTGCATTGGCGCTGACCGCCAACACGCCGATGCAGTTTGAGCTGATTTTGCCGTTCTTCAAGGATGTCGCGATTCCGCTCGGCGTGGGCGGTTTTATCGTACTGACCTATCTGGTCATCGTCGGCACGTCGAATGCCGTTAACCTGACCGATGGCCTCGATGGTCTCGCCATCATGCCCGCCTGTATGGTCGCCGCCGCGCTGACCGTCTTTGCGTACGTAGCGGGTAATGCGGTCTATGCCAAGTACCTGTTCATGCCCTACATGCCGGGTGCCGGTGAAGTCTGCGTGCTGCTCGGCGCGCTGGTCGGCGCCGGTCTGGGCTTCCTCTGGTTTAACGCCTATCCGGCCGAAGTGTTTATGGGTGATGTCGGCGCGCTGGCCATCGGTGCCGCACTCGGTACGACGGCCGTCATCGTGCGTCAGGAAATCGTGCTCTTCATCATGGGCGGCGTCTTCGTCGCCGAAACCATCTCCGTGATGATGCAAGTTAGCTACTTCAAAGCGACCAAAGGCAAGCGCATTTTCCGCATGGCGCCGCTGCATCACCACTACGAACTGGGCGGCTGGAAAGAAACCCAGGTCGTTGTCCGCTTCTGGATTATCACCATCGTTCTGGTCCTGCTCGGTCTCTCGACCCTCAAGCTCCGTTAATTCATCCATCGATACCTACGTGACGACAACGCTGATCTCCTCCCAAACCACGCCGGCTGACCTGAAGGGTCGACGGGTGCTGGTGGTCGGCCTCGGTGAATCCGGGCTGGCAATGGCGCGCTGGCTGCATCAGCAACAGGCGCAGATCGCGGTGGTCGATACACGCGCCGAACCGCCGGGTAGGGATGTTTTAACGCAGGCGGTGCCGGATGCCGAATGGCGAAGCCGTGGCCAAGCCTTGGCAGGCACGGTGATCGATCGGGCATTGGTCGACATGGATCTGATCGCCCTGTCGCCGGGCGTGCCCTTCGATAGCGCATTGGTGCAAGCGGCGCAGGCACGGGATATTCCCGTGTGGTCCGAAGTCGATTGCTTTAACGTCGCCCGGGCGGCTGCGTGTCCGGCGAGCCAGGTACTCGCCATCACCGGCGCAAACGGCAAAACCACTACCACGGCATTAACGGCGCACCTGCTGAATGCCGCTGGCGTCGACGCCATCGCCTGCGGCAATATTTCGCCCTCGTTACTCGATGCCTTCATGGCGCGTCAGAGCACAGGCCAGTGGCCCGCCGTCTGGGTGCTGGAGTTGTCCAGCTTCCAGCTCGAAGCGACCCAGTGCATGCGGAGCGACGCCGCCATCATTCTGAACCTGAGCGAAGATCATCTGGATCGTCACGTCACCATGGCCGGTTATGCGGCTGCTAAGGGACGTATTTACGAGCAGTGCGGCTATCCGGTGTGGAATCGTGCCGATCTGTGGGCAGAGGCCTATGGCCTGGATCAAGCCAAGGCCATCAGCATCAGCGACGATGTGCCAAACCATGCTGCCGACTTTGGCTTGGCGGAAGGCGTCATCGTCCGCGGGGCTGAACGCATCATCCCGCTGGCAGACCTGCCGTTGCTGGGCCGCCATAATGCGCTCAATGTACAAGCCGCGCTGGCGCTTGCCGAACAAGCCTGGCCGGCCGGTAAAACGCTCGCCGATCTGGTGCGCGGCATTGCCAGCTTCCGGGGCCTGCCGCACCGCATGATGTTGATCGCCACGCACGATGGGGTGCGTTATGTTGATGATTCCAAAGCCACCAATGTTGGCGCCACGCTGGCGGCGATTGACGGCCTGTTCGATCCGGCGCAGCCCCAGCAGAAGCTGGCGTTGTTGCTCGGTGGCGAAGGCAAAGGCCAGGATTTCTCGCCGTTGGCATCGGCCGTCGCGCGCGCCGGCCGGGCGGTGGCGCTGATCGGTGCCGATGCCGATGCGATAGCGGCCATTTTGCCGGCCGCACTGCCCGTTGAGCACTTTGCCGATCTGCCCGCCGCCACACGCTGGCTCGCCGACCAGGCGCAACCGGGCGATACGGTGTTGCTCTCTCCCGCCTGTGCCAGCCTCGATATGTTCCGCAATTACGCCGAGCGTGCACAGGTGTTCATCGATACGGTCCAGGCATTAATTAGCTGCGCACCGCTGACCGACGGGGAGGCGGCATGAATCGTCTCATGCGGATCATCAATTCGCCGGAGGAGCAATCGGAAGTGGATCCGTTGCTGGTCTGGAGCGCGCTGGCCTTGTTGTTGATCGGTTTGATCATGGTCTACTCGGCGTCGATTGCGTTCGCCGAGGGCAGTCGCATGTTTGGTCGCAATCCGAATTACTTCCTGATTCGCCATGCCATCTTTCTGATGATTGGTCTGGCGGCAGCCGGCCTGGCATTCCAGGTACCAACGCAGACGCTGCAGCGTTGGTCGCCGTATTTGTTCCTGGGTGGGATCGTCCTGCTCGCGCTGGTGCTGATTCCCGGTCTGGGTCGTGATGTCAACGGTGCACGGCGCTGGTTGCCGCTCTTTGTCGTGAACCTGCAGCCCTCTGAGCTGATGAAGCTCTTTGTCGTGCTCTACGCCGCTGACTTTACCGTGCGCAAAATGAACGTCATGCACAGCCTGAAAAAGGCGTTTCTGCCGATGTTCCTGGCGATGGTGCTGGTTGGTTCGTTGCTGCTGAAAGAGCCGGACTTTGGCGCCTTTGTCGTCATCATCTCGATCGCCTTCGGCATCCTCTTCCTCGGCGGCATGAAGATCAAACCCTTTGTCATCCTGATTCTGCTGTTGCTGATCGCCTTCGCTATTCTGATCATCGTCTCGCCGTATCGCCGTGATCGCATTTTTGGCTTTATGGACCCCTGGGCCGACGCGCTGGGACGTGGCTATCAGCTTTCGCACTCGCTGATCGCCTTCGGTCGCGGCGAATTCTTCGGGGTAGGTCTGGGAGGCAGCGTCGAAAAACTGTTCTATCTGCCGGAAGCGCATACCGACTTTCTGTTGGCGGTGATTGCCGAAGAACTGGGCTTCGTGGGCGTCGTCGTCGTGATTGCACTTTTTGGCCTGATGATTCAGCGCATCATCATGGTCAGCAAGCAATGTGTGAAACTCGATCGTTGCTTCGCTGCGCTCGTTTCGCAAGGCATCGCCATCTGGATTGGGGTGCAGGGATTCATCAACATGGGCGTCAACATGGGGCTGCTGCCGACCAAGGGTCTTACGCTGCCGATGATGAGCTTTGGTGGTTCCGGCATTCTGGTTAATTGCATCGCAATTGCGATCTTGTTGCGCATCGATTGGGAAAACCGCCAGATGATGCGGGGGCGCCGATCATGACCATGCACAAGACAATTCTGGTGATGGCGGGCGGCACTGGCGGCCACATCTTTCCCGCGCTGGCGGTTGCCGATGTATTGCGTCAGCAAGGCTGGCGCGTCGTCTGGCTGGGGAATCCAAATGGTATGGAAGCCAAACTGGTGCCGGCGCGTGGCTATGAGTGCGCCTGGGTAGAGTTCGGCGCGTTACGGGGCAAGGGTCTGCTGCGCAAGCTGCTACTGCCGGTGAATCTGCTGCGCGCCTGTGTGGCGGCGCGGCGCGTTATGCGCCAGGTGCGCCCGGATGTCGTGCTGGGCATGGGCGGTTACATCACCTTCCCGGGCGGCGTGATGGCGCGGCTAGCCGGTGTGCCGCTGGTGGTTCATGAGCAGAATGCTGTTGCGGGTTTGGCCAACAAAGTGCTGAGCCGTATGGCTACGCGCGTGCTGATCGGTTTCCCCGAAACCTTGCCGAACGCGACCTGGGTGGGTAACCCGGTGCGCGCCGATATCGCCGCGTTGCCTGAGCCGCAACACCGTTACGACGCGCGTACAGAAAACGAACCACGCCATGTGCTGGTTGTGGGTGGCAGCCTGGGTGCGCAGGCCTTGAACGCCGCCCTGCCCGCAGCGATCGGGCAGATGCCGGTGGCGCAACGCCCGATCATTCGTCATCAGACGGGCCCGCGAGACGTGGATGTGGTCAAAGCCGCCTATGCCGACGCCGACGTCGATGCCGAGGTGCAGCCATTCATTGACGATATGGCCGCTGCTTTGGGCTGGGCCGATCTGGTGGTGTGCCGATCCGGCGCGCTGACGGTCGCAGAACTGGCTGCGGCAGGGGTCGCCAGCGTGCTGGTGCCTTTCCCGCACGCCGTCGATGATCACCAGCGGGTCAATGCGGCATTTCTGGTCAATGGCAACGCGGGTCATTGCGTGATTCAGAAAGACCTCACGACCGAGCAACTCATCACCTGGTTGCAGCAGCCACGGGCCGCGCTGCTGGCGCAAGCCGTCGCGGCACGCGCCTTGGCCCGTGCCGAAGCGGCAATAACCGTGGCCGACATTTGTAAGGAGCTGGCGGCATGAAGCATAAGATCCATCATCTGCACTTCATCGGCATCGGCGGCTCGGGCATGAGCGGTATCGCGGAAGTCTTGATCAATCTGGGTTACACCGTGAGCGGCTCGGATCTGCAGGCCGGCGCCGCAACCCAACGTCTGGCGGCGCTTGGCGCAAAGATTCTGCTCGGGCACGAGGCCAGCCATATTGCCGGTGCAGATGCCATCGTGGTCTCAACGGCCGTCAAAGCCGATAACCCCGAAGTCATCGCAGCGCGGGAAGCGCGCATTCCGATTGTGCCGCGCGCCCAGATGCTGGCTGAACTGATGCGTCTGAAGCAGGGCATTGCCGTGGCCGGCACGCATGGCAAAACGACCACCACCAGCCTCATCGCCTCGATTCTGGGCGAGGGCGGTCTGGACCCGACCTTTGTGATCGGGGGCCGACTCAATGCCGCCGGCGCCAATGCGCGTCTGGGCAAGGGCGACTTTCTGGTGGCCGAAGCCGACGAGTCGGATGCCTCGTTCCTGCGACTGTCGCCGGTGATTTCGGTGGTAACCAATATCGATGCCGATCACATGGAAACCTATGGCCATGACTTCGGCAAACTGAAACAGGCGTTTGTCGATTTTCTGGAACGCCTGCCCTTTTATGGCGTCGCAGTCCTTTGCACGGATGACCCGACCATCAACGAGATCATGGCGCAGGTGACCAAACAGATCGTGCGTTATGGCCTGAACGACAACGCCAATATTCGCGCCGAGCAGGTGCGCGCCGATAACGGCCGCATGCACTTCACGGCGGTGCGCGTGAATGGCACGACATCGCGCTTGCCGATTACGCTCAATCTGCCAGGCGTGCATTATGTGCAAAATGCGCTGGCGGCCATTGCGGTAGCCACGGAAGTGGGAGTAGCGGATGACGCCATCGTGAAAGCGCTGGGGGAATTCCGGGGTGTCGGTCGCCGCTTCCAGCGCTATGGCGAACTGCCCTTGCCGAAGGGGGGCACGGTCACGGTGATTGACGATTACGGTCATCACCCAGTCGAGATGACAGCAACCATTGCCGCAGCGCGTGGCGCTTTTCCAGGGCGCCGACTGGTCTTGGCCTTCCAGCCGCATCGCTACTCGCGGACGCGGGATTGCTTCGAAGATTTTGTTCAGGTACTGAGCACCGTCGATGCGCTCCTCCTCACAGAAGTCTATGCCGCGGGTGAAGCGCCGGTCGTCGCCGCCGATGGTCGGTCGCTCATTCGGGCCGTGCGCGTCACCGGCAGAATCGAACCGCAGTTCGTCGAGTCGGTGACTGATTTGCCGAGCGCCCTGCTCGATAGCCTGCAAGACGGCGATGTGCTCTTGACGATGGGGGCCGGGTCGATTGGCGGTACCGCCACCAAACTGTTTGAGGCCGTGGGCGCGGTGGCAGAACAATGATGATGAACGAGCCACGCCACTTCGCCCCCACAATGACCGCACTCCGCGGCCAGTGGGCGGAGAACGTCCCTATGACGCGTCATGTGTCGTGGCGGGCGGGCGGCGTGGCCCGTCGGGCCTACACGCCCGCCGATCTGGACGATCTGTCGACCATGCTGGCGCAACTACCCAGCCATGAGCCAGTGCTCTGCGTCGGGCTCGGCAGCAATCTGCTCATCCGCGATGGCGGCTTTAACGGTACGGTCGTGTTCCTCCATGCCGCGCTTAATACGCTGCGTGTCGAGTTGCTCCCCGATGTGGGTGCGGTGATTTACGCCGAGGCCGGTGTGGCCAGCCCGAAGGTGGCGCGTTTCGCAGCAAATATGGGTTGTAATGCCGCCTTTATGGCGGGGATTCCCGGTACGGTCGGGGGCGCCCTGGCCATGAATGCCGGTTGCTATGGCGCCGAGACCTGGCCGCAGGTTGTACAGGTCTGTACGATGGATCGGCAGGGCCAACGCCACCTTCGGCACCCGGATGAATTCGAGATCGGTTATCGCCACGTGGCCGCGCGGGATGCACACGTGCAGAACGATCTTTTCGCGGCCGCCTGGTTCCGTTTTCCGGCGCAGGACAAAGCCACTGCGCGCGACACGATCCGTGCGCTCCTGGAAAAACGCGTCGCCAGCCAGCCCTTGCGTTGGCCGAACGCCGGCTCGGTGTTTCGCAATCCCCCCGGAGATTTTGCGGCACGTTTGATCGAAGCGACCGGCCTCAAGGGGCTGCGCATCGGTGGCGCTGAAGTCAGCCCCATCCACGCCAACTTTATTGTCAATGCCGATGGCACGGCCACGGCGGCCGATATCGAAACGCTCATCACGACCGTGCAGCAGCGCGTCGCCGCAGCGACGGGCGTGCAACTCATTCGCGAAGTGCGCCTCGTTGGTGCTGCGGCTTCGGCAACCCCCCACTCAGGATGCTCATCATGACGCGTACGATTGATCCCAAGGCCCTTGGTAAGGTCGTGGTTCTGTATGGCGGATCGTCAGCAGAACGCGAAGTCTCCCTCAATAGCGGCAGCCGTGTTCTCGCGGCACTGCAACGCCAGGGGGTGGATGTCCATGCCTTCGACCCCGACCAGACGCCGCTTTCGGCGCTGGAGAACGCAGGATTTGATCGTGCGTTCATTGCATTGCACGGCGGTATCGGCGAGAACGGCACCCTGCAGGGCTTCCTGGAAATGATTGGCTTGCCTTACACCGGCAGTGGCGTGCTGGCCTCGGCGCTGGCTATGGATAAATGGCGCTCCAAGCTGGTCTGGCAAGCGGCCGGCTTGCCGACACCGGCGTATCAACTCATTAACGCGCAGAGCGATGCTCAAGCCGTCATCGACGCGCTTGGTTTGCCGCTGTTTGTAAAGCCGGTGCACGAAGGCTCCAGCGTGGGCGTGACCAAAGTCAAATCACCGGCCGACCTCTTGCCGGCCTGGCAGGCTGCCGCGCGCCATGATGCAGCCGTGATTGCCGAAACGGCGTTGCTTGGCGGTGAATTCACGGTCGCGGTCTGGCAAACGCCGCAAGGTCTGCAAGCGCTGCCGCCGGTACGTATCGTGCCGGCGACGGAATTCTATGATTACGAAGCCAAGTACAACCGTAACGATACGCAGTACAACGTGCCATGCGGTTTGCCCGAGGCCCAGGTCCAGCGCATGCAGGATCTGGCCGTCGAGGCCTTCGAGGCCTTGGGCTGTCGCGGCTGGGGTCGTATCGACTTCCTCCTCGACACTGCAGGCGCCCCTTATGTGCTCGAAGCCAATACAGCGCCCGGCATGACCGATCACTCGCTGGTGCCCATGGCCGCACGCGCCGCCGGTGTGGATTACGACGACCTCGTTCTGACCGTCGCCGCCATGGCGGCACTCGATGCGGGCAGCACTGCAGACCAACAGGCGGCCTGAGGAAAACGATCATGATGTGGAACCGTCCTGACCTGATGAACCGGCTGGCGAGTCTCCTCTGGGGGTTGGGGCTGTTGCTCATCCTGGTGACGGTGGTGCTGATGGTGATCCGTCTACCGCTGATTCCCGTGCGTGAGGTCATTCTGCTGAAGCCATTAGATCGGGTACAGATTGAAGACATCCGTGCCGGCATTGCGCCAGCCATCGGCGGCAATTTCTTCACCGTCGATCTAAAAGCGGTTCGCCAGGGCGTCGAACGTCAACCCTGGGTCCATCGCGCCGATGTCCGCCGACAAGGGCTGGGCAGCATCGCACTCGATATCGACGAGCAAGTACCGGTGGCACGCTGGGGCAACGAAGGCGAGCGCGGCTTTTCAGTCTGGCTTAATCGCGATGGCGACACCTTCGAAGTGGCCGACAACACCTTGTCCAAAGATGCCGGCACTCTACCGGTGCTGCATGGGCCGCTCGATACCGGCAATGACCTGATGGCGCGTTATCTCCGCTACAGCCTCCAATTACAACCCACGGGCCGCACGATCCGGCAGCTTGATCTGAGTCCGCGTCTGTCCTGGAGCATGCGTCTTGACAACGGTACCCGCATTGAACTGGGCCGGGAGCGCACGCTCAATGGCGCCGACGAACTGGTCGCCACCTTCGTGCAACTGTATCCGCAACTGGTGGGTAATCGGCCTGTGCCACCCGTGGTGGTCGATCTTCGTTATCCCGCCGGGGTGGCTGTGCGCTACCCGGTGGGTGCAACCGCTTCCTCTTCCACACCCTCCGACCGTAAAGGTAAGTCATGAGCAGAGACACTAAAGAACTGATTGTCGGCCTCGACATTGGCACATCCAAGATTGTTGCCGTCGTTGCCGAGATTGCCCAAGACGGGCGGTTGAATGTCCTGGGCGTCGGTGCGCAGGAAGCACGCGGCCTTTCGCGGGGCGTTGTCGTGAACATCGAAGAAACCGTGCAGACGATTTCCAAGGTGATTCAGGAAGTCGAGTTGATGGCGGACTGCAAGGTCAAGGATGTCTATACCGGGATTGCCGGTAGCCACATTCGCAGCTTTAACTCAAATGGCATGGTCGCCATCAAGGATAAGGAGGTCACACCCAGCGATGTCGATCGCGTGATTGAAACCGCGCGAGCCATGCCGATTCCGGCCGAACAGGAAATCCTCCACATTCTCACGCAGGAGTTCGTGATCGATGGCCAGGACGGCATTCGCGAACCGATCGGCATGAGTGGTATGCGGCTGGAAGTCAAAGTGCATATCGTGACCGGTGCTATCTCGGCCGCACAGAATATTGTCAAGTGTGTGCGTCGCTGCGGCCTCGACGTGAACGATCTCATCCTGCAGCCGCTCGCTTCGAGCTACGCCGTGCTCTCCGAAGACGAAAAAGATCTGGGTGTCTGCCTGATCGATATCGGTGGCGGCACGACCGATATTGCCGTCTGGGCGCAGGGCGCGATCCGCCATACGGCCGTCATCCCCATCGCCGGCAATCAGGTCACCAATGACATCGCGATGGCGCTCCGCACGCCGACGCGTGACGCCGAAGATATCAAGCGCCGCTCAGGCTGTGCGCTGGCCGATCTGGCAAATCCTGAAGAGGTCATCGAAGTAGCAGGGGTGGATGATCGCCCGAGCCGCAAGCTATCGCGTCGTGCGCTGGCTGACGTGATCCAGCCGCGTGTTGAAGAACTCTTCGAAATCGTGCAGGCCGAATTACGTCGCTCGGGTTACGAGAACGTGTTGTCGTCGGGCATTGTCATCACCGGCGGTTCGGCATCGATGCCCGGGATGATCGAACTCGGCGAAGAAATTTTCCATATGCCGGTGCGCCTCGGTGAGCCCAAGTACGCCGGCCCGCTGGTCGATGTGATCAAGTCGCCGCGTTACGCCACGGCCTTCGGTCTCATCCTCGAAGCCTACAACCAGCGCAAGCGCGGCCAGCAGGTTCGCGAGAAGCAGGGCGGTGGTGTCAAAGACGTCTTCGGCACCATGCGTGCCTGGTTTGAACGCAATTTTTAATTCAGAAATTTCCGGCTTCGTATGCGCAGTACGGGGTCGCAAATGGCAGTAAAGGCAGTAACAGCAGTCGAAGCTAAGCAACAACGCGGCAATCCTTTTATCAGTTGTACCGCTTTTAACGGAGGCATTTATGTTTGAAATTATCGAGAAAGAAGACCACGGCACGATCATCAAAGTGATCGGGGTGGGTGGCGCCGGTGGTAACGCCATCGACCACATGATTCGCGAAAATGTGCACGGCGTGCAGTTCATCGCCGCCAACACGGATGCGCAGGCACTCAACAACAGCCTGGCCGGTCAGCGTATGCAGCTGGGTGGCTCGGGTCTGGGTGCGGGCGCCAAGCCGTCGGCTGGCCGTGCTGCCGCTGAAGAGCAGCGCGAGCAGATCAAACAAACGCTGCAAGGCGCACACATGGTATTCATTACCGCCGGTATGGGGGGCGGAACAGGCACCGGTGCTGCACCGATCGTCGCGGAAGTGGCGCGTGAACTCGGCATTCTGAGCGTGGCCGTTGTGACCAAGCCTTTCGGTTTCGAAGGTAAGCGCATGAAGGCGGCTGAAGCCGGCATCGCCGAGCTGGAACAGTATGTCGACTCGCTGATCGTGATCCTCAACGACCGTCTGATGGACGTGCTGGGTGACGACGCCGAAATGGAAGCCTGCTTCAAGGCGGCCGATGACGTGCTGCGTAATGCCGTTGGCGGCATCGCCGAGATCATCACCCTCAAGGGTCTGGTCAACGTCGACTTCGAAGACGTGCGCACGGTCATGGGCGCCATGGGTCGCGCCATGATGGGTTCGGCCGTGGCTGAAGGCATGGACCGCGCCCGTCTGGCCGCCGAGCAGGCCGTCGCCTGCCCGCTGCTGGAAGGGGTCGAACTGGCAGGCGCCAAGGGCGTGCTCGTCAACATCACCGCCGCCAAGTCGCTCAAGATGCGCGAAGTCAATGAAGTCATGGCCACCATTGGTGCGCACGTCTCGGACGAAGCTGAAATCATCTTCGGCGCCGTGTTCGATGAGAGCATGGGTGACCAGATGCGCGTCACCGTGGTCGCCACCGGCCTCGAAGACCAAAAGGCACGGGGTGTGAAGAGCACCCGCGAGACGCTGACCGTGATCGAGCCGCTGCGGGCGACGGGTACCGGTGATGCCACGCCATTTGGTGACTTCAGCCAGTACGATCTGCCGCCGGGGATGCGTTCTGCCCGCCAGGCCACGATCGCTGCGCCAGCTACCAGCAATCTGAAAGTGGAAGCTTTCGTGTCGCAGGGGGTCGATCACTACGACATCCCCGCGTTTCTGCGTAAACAGGCGGATTAAGCGGTTGACGTCAACGCTGCCTCCGGCCGGTGTGCGCCCTGCGCAGGCGCACCCGGCAGTCGGTAAGCGACTGAAGTAGAAACTCTCTTTGTAGTGCCTCCGAGTTGTATGCCATGAGGAGGAGCCCTGGTCTGTGTTAAAATTTCACAGGCGAGGGCTCTTTTCCTCCAAAGAATTCAACAGGTTAAAACTATGTCCCAGATGTTGAGTCAACGTACCGTCAAGTCCGTCATCCGCGCCAGTGGCGTGGGACTGCACTCGGGTCGTAAAGTCACGCTGACGCTGCGTCCGGCGGCACCGGATACGGGCATTGTCTTCCGTCGGGTCGATCTGGACACCCCGGTCGACATCAAAGCGAGCGCGTTACTCGTGGGTGACACGCGCATGTGTTCCTGTCTCGATGTCGACGGCGTTCGCGTCGGCACGGTCGAGCACCTCATGTCCGCCCTCTGTGGTCTTGGCATTGATAACGTCTGGCTGGATCTGGATGCAGCCGAAGTGCCTATTCTCGACGGTTCGTCGTCTCCCTTTGTTTTTCTGATTCAGTCGGCCGGCATCGTCGAACAGAATGTGCCCAAGCGCTTTCTGCGCATCAAAAAGCCCGTCGAAATCAAAGAAGGCGACAAGCTCGCCCGTCTGGAGCCGTATGCAGGCTTCAAGCTGAACTTCTCCATCGTCTTTAATCACCCGGCGATCGATCGTACCGGCCAGCAGGTGAGTTTCGATTTTGCCGAACAGGGCTACACCCGCGATATCGCGCGGGCCCGTACCTTTGGCTTTACGCAGGAAGTCGAGTTTCTGCGTGAGAACGGCCTTGCCCTCGGCGGTGGCCTGGAAAACGCCGTCGTGCTGGATGAGTACCGCATTCTCAACAACGACGGTTTGCGCTACACCGATGAGTTCGTAAAGCACAAAGTCCTTGACGCCATTGG
>JBDQLO010000002.1:0-20383 GCA_040262735.1 Fluviibacter sp. | reverse complement strand
ATCCGATGATGTGCTCCGCACCGATCCTGTTTCGGGGGCCGAAACCCGCCTCGTTTCGCTCGAAGTGAAACGCCAATTGCGTCCGCTGCGCTTCAAACGTCTCGTGAGGATGCACGAGATCGGATCACCCCAGGCCATTCCCCTGCGCAATGCGCGCTCGGGCAAGGTGGCCCTGTCAGTTCCGGCGCGGCGCCTCATTGCCGATGATGGCGCGGTGATCGAACGTCGCCGCCTTCTTCGCCCGCTTAAATCCGCCAACTGGACGCTCGACGCGCTTGGAGAAAGCTTGTGGGAAGAGGTCGGCGTGACCGAGTTCTCTCAGCTGTGGACACAAGAAGAGAGCGCCGCAGCGGCCTCGCCGGTCACCGAACGAGTGCATCTGGCCACGGGACTGCTGCTCTCGGTCTGGAAGCGGCTGCCTGGCGACCATGTCCGGGTGACGCGGCTTGCCGCCGAGGACGGCAGCTCGATCATCGGACGCGAAGTCCTCGATATCGACCTTGCCAAGATCACTGAGACGTTCGGCTTGAAGGGTGTGTCCGGCCCGGCTCCAGCCGAACTCGGGAAACTGGTCCTGGCAAGCGGGACGCCCCAGCCGCTTGCCAGTCATGACGCACTGACCATCAAGCGCTCTCTGGTCGGCGGCGAGCAACGCCTCGAACTCACCGGTTACGCGCCTGAGCGACTCGACTGGTACAAGACCAAGGGCTGTTTCACCGAGATCATTCGTTACCGCACGCGCCTTTTCGTCCCGGTGTCGAAGGCATCCTCTATTCTCCCGGCCATTGCGGCCTGACGGGCAAATCCACGACCAAGCGTGAGAGAGGGGAGGGAGCCGGTGGCTTGTCGGGCCATGCATCTTCGCGTGGCTCTCCAATCCATCAGGAGACAATCCATGATCCAGTCTATTCACTTGAAGAAGCTCGTTCAAAGCCCGCGCAATGTGCGCAAGTCGAGCGACGTCCTTGCCGATCTGCAATTGCGTGCGGACATCGCCGCCCGAGGCCTGTTGCAGAACCTCGTCGTGCGAAAGGCCAAGCGCGGCAAGTTCGAAGTCGAGGCCGGTGGTCGCCGTCTGGCTCAGCTACAGGCGCTGGTCGAAGAGGGCACGCTTCCCAAGAACCACGAGGTCACTTGCCTTGTCATCGAAGGCGAGGAAAGCGAAGTGCGCGAAGCGAGCCTCGCCGAGAACTTCCAGCGCCTCGCAATGAACCCGGCCGACGAGGCACAGGCTTTCGCCGCTATCATCGAGGCGGGAGCCAGCACTGAAGACGTGGCCCGCCGGTTCGGTCTTACAGTGCGCTTCGTCGAGGGTCGCCTTCGACTGGCAGGTCTCGCACCTTGTGTCTTCGAAGCGCTCGCCGAAGGCGCGATCACGCTCGACATGGCCAAGGCCTATGGGGCAATCTCGGACATCGACCGCCAGGCACACGTCTATGCCGAGCTGCAGGATGCCTGGTATCAGGTCACGCCCGACACCATCCGCCGCATGGTGCTCGATGCCACTGTTCGTGGCTCCGATCCGCGCGCGGTTCTGGTCGGGCGCGACGCCTACCTTGCTGCAGGTGGCCGCATCGAACGCGAACTGTTCGACGACGAAGCCAGCGAGAGCTGGATCGATGTCGCGCTGCTCGAAGACCTGGCCCAGAAAGCGATGGATGACGCTGCGAAGAAGGTCGCGGAAGAACATGGACTTGCTTGGGTGCGACCCACGCTTGGCAACTATGTCAGCCACGATCTCGTCGAGGGCCTCAATCGGCTCCCATGCGAGCCGGCTCCGCTCACCGAAGAGGAGGCCCGCGAGCTTAGCGACCTTGAAGCCGACTACGACCGGACGGCGGCCATCCTCGAGGATGAGGACAGCGACGAAAGCGAGATCGCCAAGGCGGAAGAGGAACTGGTCTCGATCGACCGCGCGATGCGCGATCTCAACGACCGACCGCCGGTGCTTGCCGATGAGCTGAAGTCGGAGGCTGGAGCGTTCCTCGTGCTCTCTCGCAATGGCGAACCGGCATTGGTGCCGCAATTCTACACCGAAGTTGAAGTCATCGACGCTGATGACGGAGCTGTCGAACCGGTGGATGCAGGTGCTGATACCAAGCGCAAGAGCGGGGCGCTGTCGCAGCGTCTGCTCGACGAGCTCGCGATGCAGCGGCGCGATATCCTGGCGATCCATCTCGCCAACGATCCCGCACTTGCGCTGGACTTCATGGTCTTCACGCTCGCCGATGCCGATGGGCATGACTGGCGCGCGAAGAAGGCATCGACTCTGGTCGGTTCGGTTGCATCGGGACCGGTGGCCGGATTCGAGGCGAAGGACGCCCCGGCAAGCGCTGCGCTCGCCGAGTTCGCCGCTTCGCTCGACGAAAGCTGGCGCTCCGGTGAGACCGATGTCGAGCGGTTCGAACGCTTCCGCGCATTGAGCGATGAAGCACGTTCGGCCTGGCTCGGCCATGTCGTATCGCGCACGCTGGTCGCGAGCCTTGCCTGCGAAGGTGATCGCTCGGCGCCGCTGCACGAGATCCTCGGGTCGCTGCTCGAGATCGAAACCGCGCATTGGTGGCGGCCGACTGCGGCGAACTTCTTCGATCGTGTGGCCAAGGCTCGCACACTCGAAGCGCTCGATGCAGCAGGCGGCCCCGAACTCGTCAGTCGCTATGCAGGTTCGAAGAAGGCAGAGCTGGCGAGCGCCGCCGAGCGTATCTTCTCCGGCAATTTCATCGGCGAGGCGGATGTGAAAACGCGAGCGGAAGCGTGGGTGCCTGAGTTCATGCGGTTCGGTTCACCTGAGGAACCGGTCGAGGATGAAGCCGCGGACCCGGCCGATGACGAGGTTGCGCACGAGATTGCCGAGCAGGCTGCCTGACCCCTCCTGACAGGTCCAGGTCACTCGGCGGGCGGTCCGTCCCTATCGGGACGGGCCGCCTTTTCACGTTTCCTTCCGAAGGTCGCCTACGATGGTGAGACTCAGAGGGGAGGGCGCTTTGTTCATCCTGAACCCGGACATGTCCGTTCCGGCGATCAGGAGACGATCCATGACCAAGTCCCGCCGCACCGCTTCAGTTTCTCCAGCCGGGCGCATTACTGCCGCCATCATTGAAAAACTCGAAGAGGGCACCAAGCCCTGGGTCAAGCCGTGGCGTGGCTTGCCGGTTTCTCGTCCGCTACGATCCTGCGGAACGCCGTATCGCGGCATGAATACCTTCTGGCTCTGGATGGTGGCCGATGCCTGCGGATACGCCTCTCCGTACTGGATGACATACCGCCAATGCCAGAAGCTTGGTGGTCAGGTCCGCAAGGGCGAGAAGTCGACCATCGCGATCTTCTATAAGAGGTACACCAAGGAGGTCGAGAACGCTGAAGGCGAGCAGGACACGGAGAGCCGGCGAGTGCTGAAGGCCTATTCGGTCTTCAATGCCGACCAATGCGATGGGCTTCCCGAGTTCTACCATCCCAAGCCGCTGGTTGCCGCGCTGGAGCCCGAAGGCCGCGAAGAGCGACTCGATGCATTCTTCGGCCAAGTAGGCGCCAACCTGCGCCATCATGGCGCACAGGCCTATTACGAGCCGTTGCGCGACCGCGTCACCATGCCGCCCGCCGAACTCTTCGAAGCCTATGACCACTACTATGCGACACTCGCGCACGAGCTGTCGCACTGGACCGGTCATTCTTCGCGCCTCGATCGCGATCTCAAGAACCGCTTCGGTAGCGACGCCTATGCTGCCGAAGAACTGATCGCCGAGCTATCGTCAGCCATTTTGGGTGCCGAACTAGGTCTGCCGGTCACGCATCTTGATCATCACGCCAGCTACATCGCGTCCTGGCTCAAGATCCTCAAATCGGACGAGCGCGCGATCCTAACCGCCGCGGCAAAGGCCGAGGAGGCAGCCACCTTGCTGCTAGAACTGGGTGGATACCAATCATATGAAGGCGAGACCGATGTCGATCTTGCTAGTGCAGCCTGAGGAGCGGTGAGATGGGACGTTCCGTCAGCTATCCGACCGGCTCGGTGGCAGCCTTTCGCCTGCTCGATGACGGCGAAGAGGACGATGTCGACTGGGCCTATGAGTGCCTTGTCGACGAGATCATCGATACCACAAGGGCAGCCTTTCCTTCCTTCGAGACCTTCGATGGATGGCGCGGTCGCGAGGACCGTATCCTCCTGCGCAACGCCTTCGCCGATTGCGGGATATCGACCTATTGCGGGCTTGCCGCGATCTGGCTCGCCCCTCGCGATGACGCTCGCTTTTGGGAAGCCGACTTCTATCACCCGCGCGCGGCCCTTGCGCGCCACTGGCTCGCCCAAGTGGCGCCGCGTTTCGAACGAATGTTCGGCGAACTCAAAATGGTCGGGCGTTTCTCGAACGGAGAGGCGGTCTTCGAACGTCAGAAATCTTGCATTTGAGGGATAAGAGTGTATATCTTGCATATGAAAGGATAGGCTATGGCGACGAAGCCACTCGAATTGCAGCCCGATGATGGCAAGGTGCTCACCTCTGCTATCGCCCGCATCGCCGAGTTCTGGGGCCTCACCAACCCCAAACTTGGTGCAATCCTGGGCGTATCAGAATCGACCGCCTCGCGCCTGCGCTCGGGCAAGGCGGAGCTCGACCCTGCATCGAAGTCATTCGAAGCCGCTCAGTTCCTCCTGCGGCTGTTCCGTTCGCTCGACGCTCTGCTCGGAAGCGATGACATGTCTGCGCGCGCGTGGCTGACGACCGCCAATCTCGATCTCGATGCGCGCCCGATCGATCTCGTCGACAGCTTCAAGGGTCTCATCACCGTTTGCGACTATGTGGACGCCCACCGCGCTCGCGTCTGAGTTCCGCCGCTACCGCCGAACGGTGTGGCGTGTGGTCGAAGCACAGCATCGCATCTCGACCAATCGTTTGACCTCCGACCTTGGCGAGCAACAGCGGCTTGAAGAACTGGCAGATAGCGCAAAGCCGGACCTGCCGAAATCCGCGCATGGGTTGCATTACCTCCTCGCTTCACCCTTTCGCTATGGCCACACGGTTGCCAGCCGTTTTCGCCGGGCCAACGAGCGACCCGGGATCTTCTATGCAAGCGAAGCCGAGGGAACTGCGATCACCGAGACCGCCTACTGGCGGCTCAAATTCTACAGCCGCTCGCCGGGGTTCGTTCCGGGCAACCGGACAAGCGAGCATCTGAGCTTTTCCGTACCCGTATCGGTCACGCGGTTGACCGATACGACCAGGCCGCCGCTTGAGGGCGATGCTAAGCGATGGCTTGACCCTGACGACTATTCGCATTGCCAGGACCTTGCTGTGTCGGTGCGCGAGGCGGGCGGTCAGGCCATCCGGGCGCGCTCCGCGCGTGACCCGGACGGTATCAACCTGGCACTGCTCGATCCGGCCGGTTTCACGAAATCGGAACCGGACCATGGTCGCGGGTGGCATCTGCGCCACGAAGGCGATCGACTAACCGCGATCGCAGCTTTCCCCCACGCAGAGGTGCTTGCCTTCACGCCGGAACAGTTCGGCCTCCCGGAGCGCCCCTGAACCGATCCGGGATTCCTCCCAGACAAATCCTGCGCCACGCCGACATTATCCCGCGCAGGCCTGTTCGCTGGTCCTTGTGCCCTGGACCGGTCAGGTCCCACCGCAACCCGCGCAAGGCTGCGGCCCGTGTGGCCCGCGCCAGCCTTGCCTTGCGGGGTTTCCCGCTGCCGCGGTGCGGCGTTCCCTTGTCCCGGTCCTTCTTGGGCACGGCGAACAGGCCCGCGCGGAAATTCTTCTGCCGGCATTCGCCGGTCTCAGGAGGACTACCGATATGTATGACAGTTTCGCCAGCCAGCTTGCCGGTCTCGATCTATCCGGCTTCTCGATCACGCCTGCCCCTTTCAACGAATCCGACTTTCCTTGCGAGGACGCCATGGCTCACACGCTCGGAGCAGTCTGGTCCGATCTCTTCGCGCTGTTTCACGACACCGCGCTCGAAGCCGACGCCGAGGATCTCGCCTGGGGCTTCGTCAATCTCTTCCACCGCGCTGCCAGCCGCAAGTCGGTTCAGGTGGACCGGGCCTCGGATGAAATCCGCGCCCTTCTGGCATCCGCCGACGGCTCCGAAGTGCATTCGTCGAACCTCGAGGAACAAATGCTGCGCGCCCAGTCGGCTGAAGCCAGCATGTTTGCGTTCGAGCAGATGCGAGAGGTTGCGGCAGGTCTCTATCGCGACGAAACCGGTTCCTCCTGGAAGCCCGTATCGGGATCGCGTGCGCGCCATTCGAAGACCATGACTTCCGCAGTGATCGATGCCCGCGATTTCCTGCGCGTGCGCAACGAACGTCGTCAGGCTGCACATTCACCCGAGGGTACGCCGGTGGTCTTCGCCGGCGGCCGCAACCGCTTCGAAAGCGAGGCCGACGCCAAGACCTACGCTGCCAACATCTGGGCTACGCTCGACAAGGTGCGCGATGTCGTTCCAGATCTCTTTCTCGTCCACGGAGGCGACGGCAAAGGAGCCGACAGACTGGCCGCATCCTGGGCCGAGCGTCACGAAGTTCAGCAATTGACCTTCGGGCTAGAACGTCGTCTCGGGGCTCGCGCCGGGTTCAAGCGCAACGAGCAAATGCTCGCTCTTAACCCTCGCTACGTCGTGGCATTTCCGGGCAATGGCGTGACCGAGCGCCTGGTGATCGAGGCCAAGAAGCAGCGTATCACGGTTGTTGATCGTCGCGGGCCATTAGGCAGCTGTCCCGGGTGAGCGTGCAAGGCCCGCTCGGCGTTTTCGCGATTGCTTCCGGTCACCAGAAAAAAGGGCGGCCCCATTCGAAGCCGCCCATAAGGAGAGAACTCATTGCATTTCTGCTCCGAGCCCTTCGGGTCGCGAAGCTGACATAGCACTTAATGTCTTTGAGTCGATTGTAGAGTAACGACAGGCCCGAATAGATACGCTTTCGAACAACCCTGTTGATCATCCCGGTTACCTGAGCGCCTCTGAAGCCACTTCCTCGTGGATGGATACGCTTGTTATTGCAGCGGTGCGGCACTTATCGTTCCCGCATCTGATTTGCCACGCTACAAGATTTCCAATGCAACTCGATGATCTTCTCCTTCGCTACTTTGCCTCGACCAATATGGCTGAGATATCACCCGACACTTTAGCAGCCGGGATTGAGCATTGCCGGGTCGACCTTGGCCTCGAAGAGGACAGGGGCAAGCGCTTTGCACTGTGGTCGTTCCTGCACATGTTCGGGTCCGCCCCCGACCTCGATGTGGCGTTCGAGAACGAGGAAGACCGGGAAGCAGCCCGCAACTTCATGGATCTCCTGGCAGCATCGGAAAGCGACGGCGAAAGCTGATTGCAGCGGGATCATGCGACCCTTCAGACCCGTACCCGATACCCATCCGGCTTTCTTCGCGAACAGTCCTGAACCAGGTCAGCTGAGGAGCCGCAACCCGTTCCTTTGACGGCCGTGTTGTCGCGCTTCGCGCGCCTGCCCGCACCATCCGTCATGAACAGGTTTCCCTTCGGCCCTTCAGGCCTGCGGTGCAGTCCTCCCATGCCCTGCTTCTTCTGGATGTTCGCAAGCCGGAGATGGTCTCCGGTTTGAGGAACTGAAGGACTAGTATCATGACCAATATCGCAATCCTCACCGGCCGCATCGCTCGCGATCCCGACACCCGCGAGACCAAGGGCGGCACCAATGTCACCGGGATTACCGTCGTCACCGATCGCCCAGCGCGGGACAAGGACGGCAAGACCTACAAGGATGAGAACGGCTACACTGCCAAGGAAAGCGAGTTCCACCGGGTGACCTGCTTCAACGGCCTCGCCAAGACCGTCGGGCAGTACTGCACCAAGGGCCAGCTGGTCAGCGTCCAGGGCCGCATCCACTACACCCAGTGGGAAGACAAGGACGGGGTCACGCGCTACGGCACCGAGATCCTCGCCGACAAGGTCGACTTCCTCTCGCGCGGCAACGGCTCCGGCGAGAACGACGACAACAAGGATGCTCCCGAGATCGACTGAACTCTCCCGTTGATCTCTCTCCCGAAGGGGTCCTGTCCAAGCCGGACAGGACCCCTTTCATCGTTCTACTTCACAGGCGTTTGTTGAGAGCGAGGAGAAGATATAGAAGCACCCAGCCGCTTCAACGCCTCATCCTCCCCCAGCTTTGCGAGCTCCACGGCCGCTTTAGCCAGGCCCTTCTTCGAGAACGTTTCGAGGCCCGTTCCGAGGACTACGCTGCCCAGTTCAAGTGCAGCCTGTCGCTCAAGTTCTTTCTGACGCTCGTCGAGTGCCAGCCGGTCGGCCTCCAGCTTCTGGAGTGCGGCTACAGCGCTTCGTTTCGATGGCATTGGAGTTCGTCCTTACTCCCCTTTCGCGTTCCTCCCGCGGGTTCCAATGGACCAGGCAAGACCCTGTAGGAAAGTCCTTTTGCAGATGATTGGCACGGGCGCTCTTCATCGGGCGGGGGAGGGGCCTGGCCCACGGACTTTCAAGGGTGACGGGCCCGGCACCGGCGCGTCAAGGACGGCGGGGCCCCACCATTTTGCCTCCCCTACGCTTGCACTTCGGTACGACAAAATCGTTGCCCCCACCGCCGCTTCGCGGTCGCCCATGCGGGCGATCCCTGACCCGCCGGCACCGCGCCCATCCGCCTTCCTCCTGTCGTCTCACCGAAAGATATCAGGAGGAAATCATGACTACACTTGGCAATCTTGAATCGAACTCGAACAGCTACTTCGAAGCACTCGCCACTGCCGAACGGCGGGCCTTGCACAGTTTCTTCGACCAGCACGTCGTCGAGGATGACGACCTTGGATACTTCGCTCTCGACGAAGGTGACTACAACGCCTTGCCAGCACATCTGGCCAGCCGTGTGGTGCATACGGTGCATGGCGGCATGCTCGACGAGTTCTGACCATCAAACATGGCGGGAGCCGGTGACGGTTCCCGCCCTTTTTTCGTGTTCGCAGGTGGAGGGCCTAGGCGTGATGTGGAGCGGGGCTGGTGACGCGCTCGGTCCCGCACCACCTGCGGCGGTGCTCCTGCGGGCGCGGTGTCTTTGTTCCGGGCCCCGCACGCGCTTGCGCACCGCGACCAGGTCGGACCAGCGCGCGCGGCAGGACCGACAGGTCCCGTTCCTGCCGCTTCACACATGGTCCTTTGAAGGTCCCTCTTGCGCAGGTGCGGTCCCTTGTTGAGGGTGTAGCTTCGACATGACCGCTTGCAGGCATTGGCCAATGCAAATGGTTGCTCACGCTCGTACAGCAAGGTTTGGGAATGACCATTGAGAAAGAACGGTCAGGATCACTGGTCACCACCCGCGCAATTGGAGACGGAGGCACACCGGACGCAGCGGGGCCGCCAATGTTCCATCAATGTTCTCAATCAGTTGCTGCGCAAATTTGGCGTGTGCACCGACCGATTTGACCGCAAATCGCGAATTGGATTCGCAAATAGGAGACAAATCACCTTAACCTAAGATATTGGAATAAATAGGGAACTTTTTGTTTTCCTACACCCCTACCGTGAATTACTGTGATCCTCACCTTCCGCAGGTCGAACCAGGCTTCTTCAGCACAAGGAGCTTGGAAAGATGCAACGTTACAGGGTCCTCCAGACCTACGTCCCGCCGCTGATCGCGGACTGGATTCTGGAGCAGTCTAACCTCCGCGAGACCAGCGTGAGCGTGGTCATTCGCGACCATCTGGTCGCCGCCTGGAACCGCGACAACGATCATGCCGACCGTCCCGGCGGGACCGATCCGGCCCGCCAGTTGGTGTTCCTCACCACCGCGCTCGATGCACTGCTTGCGAGCCATTCCGACGACACTCTGCGCAAGCGAACTCATGCCGCTTACCATCGCCGCCTCGCACAGCTCGGCTTCATTCCTTCGCGCGAAAAGGAGACGAGCAATGAAGAATAGCATCGTCAATTTCACGCGCGGCACCCAGCTTCTCGGGCACTTCGGTTTCATGTTCGCTGCGGGTTTCAAGCTCCCGCTTGTCGTCTCTGTTCTGGTCGTTCTGGCGACCGTCTGGTGGCGGGTCAGCAGTATGCTTACCGACTACCAGGCCTACCTCTTGTGGATGCATGTCTATGCCTCTGCCTATGGCTTCATGGAGTTCGATCCGGACAAGCTGGTGAACCTGCGGCTGCCCGATGGCGAGTTGGTTGCCTTTCCCATGGCAGTGGTGAGGGACTTCCCGCCGATGCGCGAGGCCTGGACTCTGTTCTTCGCCACCGCAAAACAGGCCATGCTGCTATCTGCGCTCTGGCTCGCCCCGCTCCTTGCAGCCTTCTGGTGGGTCGCCGAGCACTTCGGCGAGCGTTCGAAACGCAAGCGTCACCTGCGCGGTGCGCAGCTCGTTTCCCTGAGCGAACTTGAGACCGATATAGCCCGGTACAACCGCCGCGCCCGCGCCCGCGAGTACGGCCGCGAAATGGGCTGGAAATGGCGCCTTGCAGGCGAAACGGCCCTGCGCGCTGCGGGTCTCTATACGCCCGCGCATATCGCCGGTGTCAGCTACCCGTGGCGGCAGGAGCAGGGTCACGCCATGCTCGTCGGAACCACCGGTATGGGCAAGACCGTGGCGCTCTTCGAGCTTGTCGATGAGATCCGCATGAGGGGAGAGCGCGCGGTCATTTTCGATCTCACGGGCGCCTTTATCGAGGGCTTCTACGAGCCCGATCGCGATGTCATCCTCAACCCGCTCGATACCCGCTGTCCGGCATGGAGCGTCTTCAATGATTGCACCACCAGCGCCGAGTTCCATGCCGCTGCGGAATCGCTTGTGCCGCATGATGGCGGCGGGGCGGAGCAGTTCTGGGTGCTCGGCGCTCGGACGCTCTTCGTCGAGACCTGTCTCAAGCTGCTCGAGAAGGGGAAGGGCACCAACGCGGCGCTCGCAAGCGACCTCATGAACGCCAATCTTCCTGACCTGCACAAGCTGCTCGAAGACACGATGGCGGGCCCAATGACCGATCCCCAGGCTGCGAAGATGGCTGAATCGGTGCGTGCGGTGTTCAACGTGAACGCCAAGGCGCTGCAATTGCTGCCCACCGAGGGCGAACCTTTTTCGATCCGAAATTGGGTCAAAGGCGAGGGCAAGGAAGGATCGTTCCTGTTCCTTTCAGCGCGCTACGCAGATCTTACCGTGCTCTCGCAGATGCTCACATTGTGGCTCGACACGGCGATCAACACGCTGATGACAGGGCGGACCACGCCCGACCTCAAATTGTGGTTCCTGATCGACGAATTGGGCGCGCTGCACCGGCTTCCCTCGCTCGAAAAGGGCCTGCAGACAGCGCGCAATTACGGCGGTGCGATCGTCACAGGTGTGCACGCCTTTGCCAAGCTCAAGGAGGTCTATGGAGAGAACATGGCGATGACCTTGTCGTCGCTCGCCAAGACCAAGCTCATGCTCGGTACGGCCGACCGCGAGACCGCTACCTGGTGTTCGGACTCGGTCGGCCACCGCGAGGTCCGCGAGGTCGAAGAGAACCAGAGCTATGGTCACAACAGCGCCCGCGATGCGGTGAGCCTGACAGCCCGCCGCGAAATCGCTCCCTTGTTGCTTCCCGATGAGTTCATGGGGCTCAAGAGCCTTGAAGGCTACATCAAGTTTCCCGAAGGACTTCCGACCGCACCGGTCACTCTAGAGCCCCGGCATTGGCCTCGCATTGCCGAAGGGTTCATCCCTCGCGCGATCCAACGACCCGCGAAAACGGTGGCCAAGCCGGTGAAAGTCGGACCGGACGAAGGGGAAGTATCCGGACAACGCGGCTGCGACGGCGACGATTCCGGTGAACGCCGTCGCCGCGACGACAAGCATCCCGGCCGGGATGCCGATGGCGACCAGCGGAAACGTCCCAATCGCAGATCACAAGGTCGCCACGCGAAGGGCAAATCGCAGGAGGTGACGCCGGACGACCAGATGTGTGCAGCACAGGACAGACAAGCTGCTGCAGAAGCCGCCAACAAGGGGCACCTGCCAGTTGATCAATCGACCGGTCGACAGAGCGAACTGCCACTCGAACCCGGCAGCCGCAAAGCGCCCAATGATCACGCCGCCGAGCGGTCAGAAAGGCCCGGCGTCAGTCCTCATCCGCATCCAGTCAAGGAAAGCAAAGAGCAACGCACTCTCGCCGATCACGAGCGACGACAGCGCGATCTTCTTGGAGGCGCGGCCCACGACAAGGAGAGGGATGTACCTGACCGTGACGAACCCGATGTGGGCGATATCGAGCCGGATATTTGATGCCCAAGCCAGTGCAATCAGTGCGTCTAATCGAGGGTTAGGGCCATGCTCTCGATCGCCAATGTCCGATCGCCTTCTGCTGCCGCCAGCTACTTTGCCGACGACAACTACTACGCCCGGGCCGATGCCGATCGTTCCGGGCAGTGGGTCGGCGAAGGCGCGAAATCACTTGGCCTATCAGGGCGCGTTGAGACCAGGCAATTCGATGCCTTGTTGCGCGGCGAACTTCCCGATGGCTCGAGCGTCGGCAATCCTGGACAGGCACATCGGCCGGGCACCGATCTGACCTTTTCGCTCCCCAAAAGCTGGTCTCTGTTGGCCCTGGTCGGAAAGGATGAGCGGATCGTTGCTGCCTATCGCGAGGCGGTAACAGAGGCGCTCACATGGGCCGAGAAGAATGCCGCTGAAACCCGCCTTGTCGACAGAGGCCAGATCAAGACCGTTGCGACTGGCAATCTCGCGGTCGGCCTTTTCCAGCATGATACCAATCGCAACCAGGAGCCCAATCTGCACTTCCATGCCGTCGTTGCCAATGTGACCCAGGGCAAGGACGGCAAGTGGCGAACGCTCAAGAACGACAGGCTCTTTGCGCTTGGCACTCTGCTCAACTCGATCGCCATGGCGCGCTTCCGGATCGCAGTCGAGAAGCTTGGCTACGAGACTGGCCCGGTTGGCAAGCACGGCAATTTCGAGGCTTGCGGGATCTCGCGCGATCAGGTGATGGCCTTCTCCTCGCGGCGGAAGGAAGTGCTCGAAGCACGCCGAGGTCCGGGGCTCGAAGCGGGCAAGATCGCGGCGCTCGCCACCCGATCGCCCAAGCAGCCGATCGAGGATCGCACGGTCCTGGGCGAGCAATGGCAAGCGGCTGCGAAGACTGTCGGCCTCGACCTGCCAAGACTGGTCGATACCGCCAAGACGAGAGCCAGCGAGCGCACCGCTGCCGACGCAAAGGGGCCCTGCCTGGCTGAGCGCGGCCTGGCGCTGCTCAAGGACTTTGCCGCGCGCATCAAGGGCAAGGAGCACGATCCTCTCGTCTCGGAGCATGTTCTCAAAAGGGGGCCGCAAGAGATTGCAGCGTCCCAGGCCGTGGCTTCGGCAGTGCGCCACCTAGCGCAGCGCGAGGCAGGCTTTGCACGGGAGGACCTGTACAAGGCAGCGCTCGATTTTGGCCTGCCAACCACCATTGCTGATGTCGAGAAAGCAGTGCGCTCGCTGGTGCGTTCAGGGCATCTGCTGCGGGGCAAGGGCGAGCACAAGGGGTGGCTGGCAAGCCGAGAAGAGGTCGAGCGCGAGGCTCGGATTCTTGCATGGGCCAATGAAGGAAAGGGCGCTGTCGAACCCATTCTTGCCGAGCGGCGAGCCGACGCCAGTGTCCAGGCTTCCGCTCTCGTCAATCAGGGTTTCAAGCTCAATGAGGGCCAGCTGGGCGCAGCTCGACTTATCCTGACATCACGTGATCGGACCATTGCCGTGCAGGGTGTTGCCGGCGCTGGCAAATCGAGCGTCTTGAAGCCGGTCGCCGATGTGCTGCGCCATGAGGGTCACAAGCTGCTTGGCCTGTCGGTGCAGAACACGCTGGTTCAGATGCTCGAACGCGACACGGGTATCGAGGCGCAGACGCTCGCGAGTTTCCTCAAGCGTTGGAAACCGATCAGCGAGGCAGAGGGGCGGTCCAGCCTCGATCGCGAGGCACGCAGGGAACTTGGCGGCAGTGTCCTTATCCTCGACGAAGCCTCGATGGTCTCCAATGCGGACAAGGAGCAGCTCATCCGCATCGCCAATCGCGCCGGTGCCCACCGCCTGGTGCTCATGGGCGACCGTAAGCAACTAGGCGCGGTCGATGCCGGCAAGCCATTCGATCTCCTGCAGCAGGGAGGAATTGCTCAGGCGCAGATGAACACCAACCTGCGTGGGCGCGATCCCATCCTGCGCGAGGCACAGGCGGCAGCGCAGGCCGGGCTGGTCCGCACGGCGCTTGACCACCTCAAGCACAATACGGTCGAAGCCAAGGGGGATGGAGCGATTGTTGCTGCCGAGCGCTGGCTGTCGCTTCCGGCAGAAGAGCGGGAGCGGACCGCGATCTATGCTTCGGGTCGCAAGATCCGCGCCGCCGTCAACGAAGCCGTCCAGACTGGTCTTGCCGCAAACCGCGAGATTGGCCCCGAAAAGCTCGAACTTGAAGTTCTCGACCGCGCCAATCTTACGCGGGAAGAACTGCGATACCTCGCCGCCTACCGGCCTGGCATGGTGCTCGAGGTCGCCAAACTCGAACGCGCGCTTGGCCTCAAGCGCGGAGACTATTTGGTGCGCAAGGTCGACGACCGGAAAGGCATTGTCGAGCTTGAGGACAAGCATGGCAGGCTAAGCAAGCTCAACCCCTCTCGTATCGGGCACGCGGGGAAGGACGACAATCTTGCGCTATTCGACAGGCGCCATCTTGAGGTCCACCAAGGCGATCGCATCCGCTGGACTAGGAACGACCACCGGCGCGGGCTGTTCAACGCCGACCGGGCCCGGGTCACTCGTATCGAAGGCGATCAGGTCACTGTTGAGACGTCCAAGGGCATCGAAAAGAAGCTCGGGAAAGACGATCCGATGCTCAAACGCCTTGATCTGGCCTATGCACTCAATGCTCACATGGCGCAGGGCCTGACCTCCGATCGAGGAATTGCGGTGATGGATAGCCGCGAGCGCAATCTTGCCAACCAGAAGACCTTCCTGGTCACGGTGACCCGGCTTCGCGATCATCTCACACTTGTGGTCGACAGCGCTGCAAGGCTCGGTGCCGCTGTTTCCAAGAACAGAGGCGAGAAATCATCGGCGTTGGAAGTCACGGAGCGATTGAAAGCTGCTGCGCAGGTGGGGACCGGAAAAGCCATAGCTGAGAAGAGTCCCAAGGTTTTTGAACCCGAGCTCGCCAAAGAGCGCAACCGCTCGATGGACTTTGGGATTTGACGAGATGGTGGCCCAAGAATGGCCGCCTTGCGCCTCAGTTTCGGACATTCCAAGGCCAATTGGCTCCGCCTGAAAGCAGCCACCAAACAAATTTGCGCGATGAGCATTCGAGCTGCCTACCAGCTATAGGATCTACTGCGACAAACTGTGCGAAGTGGGCAACGCCAGGATTGGGATCGCGTCAGTTCTGCACTGCGTTTTCAAGCTTCTCGGTTCGACGGACGGTTACGCCAGGGCGTGGCTTTCTTTGTTGGCCCGTTAGGCCGTCAAACTCGATCAGCCCCTCATTCTTCATATCCACCAGCAGGTCTTTCAACTCCGGAAGGGTAACAGAGAAGCGCTGTTGGATGCGCCTTGCCAGCACCTCAAAAAGAACCACAGCTTCCCCGCCAATAAATTGCTCGCTCCACATGCGCGCCTTTCGCACTTCCTCGTGCCAATGAACCTTTGCAGTCTCTTCTGCATTGTGCGGCAAATCTTCGAAGAGTCCTTGTTGCCCAGTCGCGGAGATTGCGCGGTCCTTCGCTTCAATTCGGAAGAACTCCTCTGCGCTAAGGGCTGTGCGTTCAACTTGCCTGAATACTTCCAAGCCCTTCTGGTGCCGCGTGCCGTAGACGAGATAAAAATGCGACTTGTCCAGTTTGCGATGACGAATGCGGGCGCTAGCGACGTAGTCGAAACCGCATACCTCTTTCACTGCGGTTTTGAAGACCTCCAGAATGGCCTCTTCCTTAGAAAGGCCGTTGGACATCTCTTCGTCAATCATCTTGCGCCAAGGCAAGCCGCCGAAGGGCTTGTCATACGAAGCGCGTATTTCGGGACGTTCGTCCTCCACAAACCTTTTGAAATGCTCGTACATGAAGTTGATGAGCACCTCCCCCCGTTGTCTTAGGAGTGGAGCGATGCGGCTGAGGTCGATGCTCCACCCGGTTGGGTCTACAAACGTCAGTGCAAATGAGGAGCCAACGTAACGACGGACTTCCGGGATATTGTCCTCAAACGTGCCGTGGATGGCGCGGGCGTGAAGGTCCGCTGCGCCTCCAGCGGCGCCATTGAGGCGTTCGAAGGGCTCCGCCTCCTTCTCCACGAATACACAGCGCAAACACTTCGTTTTTCCGCGAAGGCGGAAGGACTCCCGAACCTCTCGGAGCTCCCTGATCGCTATGCCGAATGATGTGTCAGCAAACTCTTCTGACCTCGCCTCCCAAGGACCTGAAAAACCGTCAACGAATGTGAAGTCGTCCCACGCCGAGAGGATATTATAAGCGACTTTTTGCAAATAGCCTCGCAAGATAATGTGCTTGACGAACGTTTGCTCGCGATCGTGGTACTCTCGCGGCAGCACCGGAGGCTGAGCCATTAGTCAGCATTCTCCACCGCAGCCTTGAATTTTTGGGGGAAGTCGTTCCATTCTCGCCCGTCGAGTTTCCTTCCACCGTCCTTGGGCCTGAACCCACCCCATTGCTTGAAGAAGAAGGCGACGTCTTGCTCTATGCATTGGTCTCGCACCTCTCGAACCCAACGGGGATCGATTGGCCTTGCCCGCGGACCGCTTTCTCCGCCCACAATCACCCAGTCAATATTAAAGAGGTCCAATTCTCCCACCGGGCCGATCAATGGCTCAATCGACAGGAAACGCGCGCCCGCTTGCGAGCCTTGGAGGTGCAAAATTCGACTTTTAGCTTGGGCATCCTCGACTGAAACCCCGCACCAAATATGTTGAGGGCAGGGCCGATCTCGATACCGCTTTCGGAGGTACTTCGACATGAGAGAGCTGCGCTTCGACAGGAGCTGATAAACGTGCCAATCGGCCTTCTCCATCGTATCGAAAACTCTATCGACGTATTCGAACGGAACTGACTTGTGCCATAGGTCTGACATCGAGTTGACGAAGATCATTCGGGGACGTCGCCAGCCAAGTGGCTGTTCTAACCGAGCAGGTCTAAGTGTAAGGTCGAAACCGCTTTCGAACGGATGGCCCGGAACTCCACGGAACCGCTCAGAAAATCTTTCAGCGTAGCAGTTGTCACAGCCTCGACTAATCTTCGTGCAGCCCGTCACCGGGTTCCAAGTGGCGTCGGTCCATTCGATTGCGCTGTTGTCAGACATGATCTGCCTCCGAGAACATTCGTGGAACACTAGTGGCTAAGTAGTTCAAAGGCAAGGTGAGGCTTTGAGTCGCAGTGGCGTCTTCTGCTTATGGAGACGATCTAAACTTCCCTTTCGATTTCAATCTTTTCGACTAGCGGTCCTAGAGATATGGATTTGATCTCGCGGAGACCGCTTGGCGCCTGGATTTTTCAAAAGCGGTCCTTCTGTTAGCGGCCCACTTTCCGACATTTCACATAATGGCGGTTATCCGTCATTTTTCGCATGGGACCGCACCCGAAGTTGACTGACTGGCCGCACCAAACTGACAATTATTGAAGCAATTCGTCAAAGACTCTCATGGTAGTTTGGGTAGAGTGATAAGTGCAGAGATTTCAATATTTGGCCATTTTTCAATATTCTTAGGTGTAGGCAACAAAGCCCGAAACCCCAGCAGTCGAATGCCAATCAGGTTTTCACAATTTGTAATGCGCGAGGATGACGAAAGAATGAAACCGCAAAAAGGACACTTAACAAACGTTGGGTGCTTTGACACGCGAGCCAAAATCAAGGAATATTGAGTTGCGCCTTAGAGACTGTCATAATTTTGAAGATTTCCGCCGATTAGCGAAAAAACGTCTCCCTAGTCCCATCTTCCATTACATTGATGGCGCTGCTGATGATGAAGTGACATACCGCAGAAATAGCGCAGCATTTGAAGACGTGGACTTGGTTCCGAATGTACTAAGAGGCGTCGAACAAATTGATATGGGCGTCGAGGTGATGGGGCAAAAACTAGCCATGCCCTTCTATTGTGCTCCAACCGCGCTGCAGCGCTTGTTCCATCATGAGGGAGAGCGTGCTGTTGCAAGAGCCGCGACAAGATATGGCACTATGTTTGGGATCTCATCGTTAGCAACGGTTTCAGCGGAAGAAATCGCCCCGATCGCATCGGGCCCCAAAATGTTTCAGTTTTATTTCCACAAGGATCGCGACCTTAACGATACACTTTTGGAGCGTGCACGGGATGCAAATTTTGAGGTCATGGCTTTAACCGTGGATACAATAACGGGAGGAAATCGTGAACGAGACTTGCGCACCGGCTTCAAGTCTCCTCCAAAGCTGACTCTATCTTCCTTGGCTAGTTTTGCCTCCCACCCGATGTGGGCTTGGAATTTCTTGACGAAAGAGAAATTCGACATGCCCCATTTATCTGGTCACGTGGGACAGGGCACAAATTTGGCAGTATCCGTTGGAGACTATTTCTCCACTATGCTGGACCAATCGATGGGTTGGGACGACGCTGAAAAACTCTGCTCCCAATGGGGAGGGCAATTCGCTTTGAAGGGCATCATGAGTGTTGAGGATGCGCTACGAGCTGTCGAAATTGGTTGCACAGGAATTATGGTTTCCAATCATGGTGGACGTCAACTTGACGGCGCTCGTGCGCCTTTTGATCAGCTGGCAGAAATTTGTGATGCGGTTGGAGACAAGATTGATGTGATCTGTGAAGGAGGAGTGCAGCGCGGCACTCATGTCCTAAAAGCGCTTTCCGTGGGGGCAAAAGCGGTATCAGGAGGACGATTCTATCTGTATGCATTGGCTGCCTCAGGCCAAGCTGGAGTTGAACGCGCCCTTGGAAACATGAGGACAGAAATAGAACGAGATATGAAACTGATGGGAATAAGAAGTCTTGATGAGCTCGGTCCTCATAATTTGCGAACAAGAAGCTCGATAAATGCCGGTCATTAGCAAGCTATCGAGTGATTAAAGGGGCTTTGACCGGGACTCATAAGTACATTGTGGGTGGCATCTCAACAACGCCTGACCAAACCGCCCACGCGCAACCTAGATGGAATATCCGGAAAATAATACCTTTGAGACAGCAATAACTTTAGACGAATGCAGAGCTGCTCGCGAGGATATCGCCAACTATGCTGAAGACATTGCAAGCTTTCTCTTGGCCGATTTCTAGCTGTTTGCAGGGCTTTACGGCGGCACCAATATCTCAATTTAAGCCGATTGAAGGTGTGAATCTGTTGAAGTACGCGCAATGGGGCGAAGCCACGAAGGCATTGTGTTAGGTTTTCCAACTGGAATGTGTGGCAGATCGAATTTGTCGAAAATTGATCATTATGATCATACCTCCGTGAACGTGCTCTGATAGCTATAGAAATAAGCAAAATTATTTTGCGGCACCTGAGGAGGGTATCTTGAGCAACAACGATCACAACAAACTAAACTTGGGCGATCAATCTGATTTTTGGGGCAAAACCTCAAGATTTGCTTTGATTGCATCCGCCCTTGGCTATATGGGCGCGCCTGGGATTGCATCGGCAAATGATGATATTCAGCAGGAGGCCCCTTCTGCGCAAGCGCAGAGCGAACCAGAGAGCGACCGAAATCTAATAATCGTCACCGCTACAAAGCGCGAACAGTCCATTGTTGAGACGCCGATTGCCGTTACAGTCGTAGATGCCGAAATGTTGGTGCGTACCGGCGTTTCAGACATTACAAATTTGGAGCGGGCCGCCGCTAGCTACCAGATGAACTCCTCGGATAGTACGACTGGCGGGCTGACGCTTCGTTTGCGCGGGATTGGAACCACCGGTAACAATATTGGTATTGAAAGTTCGGTCGGCGCATTTGTGGATGGGTTTTACATCCCGCGCCCAGGTGCGGTCCTTGGTGAATTGAATGATGTTCAGCAAGTTGAGGTCCTAAGGGGCCCGCAGGGTACGCTTTTTGGTCGCAACACTTCGGCAGGCGCTTTGGTCATAAAGACCAACAAGCCAAACCTTGATGATACAGAAGCATTCTTCGATGTTTCCGCCGGCAATTACGATCTGTTCAAGGTTCGCGGCGGGTTTAATGTTCCGGTTTCTGAAGGAAAAGTAGCTCTTCGGGTCTCTGGCTCGCATGCTGTGCGTGATGGATATGTTATTGGCCCGGACGGATATGATTCTAGCTCGATAGACCGATCTTCCGTTCGCGGACAGTTGCTATTTGACTTAGAAGATGCAGGCGTTTTGCGTCTATTTGCTGGTTATTCTCGAGGGGATGATCAATGTTGTTCGGCGGTGTGGTTGAATCACTCACCCTTTATT
>JBDQLO010000001.1:0-24259 GCA_040262735.1 Fluviibacter sp. | reverse complement strand
GCGGTAATCGAGTTCCAATGCCCCCCATGCCGACCAGAACACGGGGTTGATTCGGGTACGGCAGTGCCTCGACCAGCGCCGCGTCAATCGTGTGACGGGGATAAGCGCTCACAGCGCCAACAGGTGGTAGTACGATTTCTCGCTGACCGCGCATGGGCATGCCGGGCGAGAGGCGTAAGGCCAGGGTGGTGTTGTCATAAACATGCGCAAGGCGATCCAGCGTCTGCGTACTATCAGGCAGCTCGGCAAAGTAGGCGCGTGTCATATCAGCCCAATTTAGTGAGCTGATGGCAATAGTCCGGATGCCGAGCGCTTGGCCCGCCGCGAGCGGCATATCACCGATATCGCTCACAATCAGGTCGGGCTGAGCTTTACGAACAATGGCACAAGCGACATCGAGATGCCGGTCCCAATGGTGTTCGCGATCCTGGTAGCGCTGCCAGCTTGCCGGGACGTCGACTTGAAGCGCATCGTGCATCTCAAAGCCAATATCGCAGGCCTCCGCGATGTGCACGAAAGGCACCCGGATCCGTTGACGCAGAGTCTCGGGCGGCAAGGCACACCAGATGCTGAGGTTAACGTCGGGGTCTAATTCCCCGATCGCGTTACAGATCGGCGCTGCTTGCCCCAGGTGGCCAAGGCCGTGTGCGCTGATGGCGAACAACAGCCGTGGCATGGCCAGAAAGCTTAGCGGCGGGTTGCTGGGTTTGTTGCGGCAATCATGTCGGCCGACGGGGTTTCGATCAGGCGTGCCAGATAAGCGCCGTCATCGCGGGCAGACCAGCTGTCACCCTGCACCCAGACCGCATGACCAATGCCGCGGCCAACTTCAACCGCTTCACCTTCACGGCCTGCGAGGGCGGTAATCTGCACGATCCGGTTGCCCAGCGGATGGATGACTTCGACCCAGTCGCCGACCGAGAAGCGGTTTCGGACATCGATGCGTACAGCGTTGCGTTCGCTATCCCAGGCCACGTCGCCGGCATACTGGCTGCGGCCAGACTCGGAATAACCCCGCAGGTAGTTCTGCGTGTCCGAGTCGTGATGACGTTGATAGAAACCATCGGTATAGCCCCGATTGGCCAGGCCTTCGAGTTCGCCCAGGAGATTCGGATTAAAAGGACGGCCAGCTTTGGCATCGTCAATCGCGATCCGGTAGGCCTGACAGGTGCGCGCCACGTAATAGGGTGATTTGGTGCGACCTTCGATCTTGAGCGAATCGACGCCGATCTCGATCAGTCGTTCGACGTGTTCGATGGCGCGCAGATCGCGCGAGTTCATGATGTAGGTGCCGTGCTCATCTTCTTCGATCGGCATTTGTTCGCCAACACGGGTGCTTTCTTCAACGACCAGCGGTGGGAAGTTACTGCCCGTCATGCCCGGGATTGCCTCTGCCTCGGTATCGGGCTTGAGCTTATAATCCCAACGACAGGAATTAGTGCACGTGCCCTGATTGGCGTCGCGGTGATTGAAATAGCCCGACAGTAAGCAACGACCCGAATAGGCAATGCAGAGCGCGCCGTGCACAAAGACCTCGATCTCCATCTCTGGACATTGTTGACGAATCTCGGCGACTTCGTCTAGTGAGAGCTCCCGCGACAAGATCACACGGCTGATCCCCATTTTTGCCCAAAAACGCACGCTAGCCCAGTTCACCGTGTTGGCCTGAACTGACAGATGGACGGGCATTTCCGGAAAGCGTTCGCGCACCATGTCGATCAGGCCCGGGTCGGCCATGATCAGGGCATCCGGTTTCAGGGCGACAACCGGCGCCATATCGTCGAGATAAGTCTTGAGCTTGGCGTTGTGCGGCGAGATGTTGCTGACCACGTAAAACTGTTTCTGGCGGACGTGCGCCTCGTTGATACCCTCCTGAAGGGCATCCAGGGTACTAAATTCGTTATTACGCACGCGCAGGCTATAGCGCGGCTGGCCGGCATAGACGGCGTCGGCACCAAAGGCGAAAGCCGTCCGCATCATGGTAAGCGAGCCAGCCGGAGCAAGAAGTTCGGTATGTTTGGACATAGTAGAATGACGTGAATTAGCGCGTATTCTACCTATGGCCGAAAGTATTCTCATTAATTTCACTCCGCAGGAGACCCGGGTCGCCATCCTCGAACAGGGAATCGTCCAGGAGCTGCACGTCGAACGTCACGCCACGCGTGGCCTCGTGGGCAATATCTATGTGGGCAAGGTGGTTCGTATTCTTCCCGGTATGCAGTCGGCATTTGTCGATGTCGGACTGGAGCGCACGGCCTTTCTGCATGTCGCCGATATCTGGCAGGCCCGGATCGGCGAGCCGCCCAGCCGTGAGACGCAACCGATCGAAAACGTCATTACCGAAGGCCAGACCCTGCTGGTTCAGGTCATTAAGGACCCGATCGGTACCAAGGGCGCACGCTTGTCGACTCAAGTGTCCATCGCAGGCCGCATGCTGGTCTATCTGCCGCAGGAAAAGCACATTGGTATTTCGCAGCGGATTGACGAGACCGAACGTGAAGCGCTGCGCGAAAGGTTGACACGCTTAGTGCCGGCCGATGAGGCGGGCGGCTTTATCCTGAGGACGATTGCCGAAACGGCTGCCGATGCCACCTTGCAGGATGACATTACCTATCTGCGAAAGCTCTGGGCTGATATCAAGCTGCAGATTACGGCTGCCCCGGTGCCCTCGTTAATTTACCAGGATCTCTCGTTGGCCCAGCGGGTGCTGCGCGACTTCGCCAACCCGGAGACGGAGCGCATTCTCGTAGACTCGCGTGAAACATTCCAGAAGTTGCAAGAGTTTGCCCGGGTCTATGTGCCAGGCATTGTCAATTTGCTGGAACACTACAATGAGGATCGGACGCTCTTTGATCTTTATGGTGTTGAAGACGAAATTCAGCGGGCGTTAGCACGGCGTGTCGATCTGAAATCAGGTGGTTATCTGATTATCGATCAAACCGAAGCGATGACGACGGTCGATGTCAACACCGGCGGCTTTGTCGGTGTGCGCAACTTTGATGAAACTGTGTTCAAGACCAACCTGGAGGCAGCCCAAGCCATTGCGCGCCAGCTGCGGTTACGCAATCTGGGCGGCATCATTATTCTCGATTTTATCGACATGGATCTGCCTGATCACCAAGAGGCGGTGCTCGCCGAGTTGCGCAAATGCCTAAGCCGCGATCATATGCGGATGACGGTGAACGGATTTACCGGATTGGGCCTGGTCGAAATGACGCGCAAGCGCACACGTGAATCGCTGGCGCGCGTATTGTGCGAAACCTGTCCCACCTGTGATGGGCGGGGTCAGGTCAAAACGGCGCGCACCATCTGTTATGAGATCCTGCGTGAGTTGGTGCGCGAATCACGTCAGTTCGTAGCGCGCGAGTATCGCGTGATTGCGAGCCAGAAAGTGGTTGACCTGTTCCTGGAGGAAGAGGAACAGGCCTTGGCCATGGCTTCAGACTTTATCGGCAAGCCGATTTCGCTCCAAGGCGAGTCGGGGTACACCCCAGAGCAATACGACATCGTCCTGCTGTCAATGAACACCACAGGTTGAAGGTCAGAGTCCTAGGCAGGTGTATTTGTAAGACAGGTACTCATCGACGCCGTGGATCGATCCCTCGCGACCAAAGCCGGATTGTTTGACCCCACCAAACGGCGTGACCTCGCTCGACATCAGCCCGGTATTGACGCCGACCATCCCGTACTCGAGCGCTTCAGAGACTCGGAAGATACGGCCGGGGTCGCGGGTGTAAAAATACGATGCGAGCCCGAACTCGGTGGCATTAGCCATGCGCAGCGCATCCGCTTCGGCTTCGAAGGCAAAGAGCGGTGCAACGGGGCCAAAGATCTCTTCATGCATCATGCGCATATCTTCGCGGACGCCTTGAATCACGGTAGGCTGGAAGTAGAGTCCGCCACGCGCGTCCGGTTGGCCACCACACACGACCTGGGCGCCTTTGCTCAGGGCGTCCTGCATCAGCATTTCGACCTTGGCCAGACCCGCGGCATCAATCAGGGGGCCAATTTGCACACCGGGATCAAATCCGTAACCGACCGGCAATTGGGACACCTTGGCGGCCAACTTCTGTGCGAAGGCATCGATCACGCTGTTTTGCACCAGGAACCGGTTGGCACAAACGCAGGTCTGGCCACTGTTGCGGTATTTGGACGCAATGGCACCTTCGACAGCGGCATCGAGATCAGCATCTTCAAAGACAATAAACGGCGCGTTGCCTCCCAATTCCAGCGATAGCCGTTTCAGGCTGGGCGCAGATTGCGCCATGAGGAGACGACCGACCTGGGTCGACCCGGTGAACGACAGTTTGCGAACGCGCATATCTTCGGTGAGCGCACCACCGATCGCCGGTGCGGCATCCGCGTCGCCTGTCACAATATTAAAGACGCCCGGGGGGATGCCGGCGCGTTCCGCCAGGACGGCCAGAGCCAATGCCGTTAGCGGGGTTTGTTCGGCGGGTTTGACGACCACCGTACACCCCACGGCAATGGCGGGTGCCACTTTGCGCGTAATCATGGCCGCCGGAAAGTTCCAGGGGGTGATGGCGGCACAAACACCGACCGGTTCCCGGGTGATCAGCAGCCGTTTGTCGCTGGTGTTGGACGGCAAGATCTCGCCATTGACACGTCGCGCCTGTTCGGCAAACCATTCGACAAAGGAAGCGGCATACGCGACTTCGCCTACGCTCTCGGCATAGGCTTTGCCACCTTCGGCAGTAATCATGGTGGCAAGATCGTCGCGATGCGCCTGAATCAGATCAAACCAACGACGCAGTGCGTTAGCGCGTACGCGGGCAGTTTGACAGCGCCAGCCCGGCAAGGCCGCTTCTGCGGCATCGATCGCAAGGCGGGTTTCGGCCGCACCAGCGTTACATATTTGGGCGATCGTCTTCCCGGTACCGGGGTCGCGAACTGGGAAGGTCTTGCCTGTGATGACCCATTGGCCATTAATGTAAGCACCCGTTTGTAGCAGGGTAGGATCTTTGATTCTTGAAAGCGGCATAGTGAACTCTGAAAGTACGGTCTGAAATTCTAATGGCGTGGCTGCGGCAGAGAGTTGCGAAACAAGCCTTACTGCGCCACACTTGCCATCATATGATGTTCTGCCGTTCACCGCGACCCTCGCTGCTACCGGAACTTTCCCGCCGCCGCTTTATGGGCCTGGCGATGTTGGTGCTTGCCTCGGTCGGCTGTTCGACGAGCGGGAGCAAGCGGGCGATCACGCGTTTCGGCAGCGATAATCTACCGCCGGGGCCGCAGGGCCAAGAAGTGACCATCATGGCGATGCACCTGATCGATACGGGGTACAAATTCGGCGGCAAGAATCCGGATGCCGGCGTGGATTGCAGCGGCATGGTCAGCTGGCTCTACAAGCAAGCGGCATCTTATCCACTGAAAGGCAGCGCACGAGATATGGCCCGACGTGGGCGATCCATTGCGCCCGCTGCAGTTCGGCCCGGCGACCTGATTTTTTTTAATACGCAGGGCTTTAGTTATTCCCACGTGGGTATTTATATCGGCGATCAGCGTTTTGTGCATGCGCCGAGTAGTCGCGGCAAAGTGCGGATCGACCGCTTAGACCAGGGCTGGTTTGCAACGCGATTCGAGGAGGCCCGCAGTTACTTTGATTAAACGCGTCTAACGCTTAGCGATTCGGCGGTATGGCGACTTTATTCATGCGTTCCAGAATCACATCCGTCTGCCGGATCAGTCCTTCCGTTTCACCCTTACGGTCATAATATTGCGGGCTAGGCACCATGGATGCCAGCATGGCCGCCTGCGCCGGACTCAGTTCGCTGGCAGAGATGCCAAAATAGTGGCGTGCGGCAGCCTCGGCGCCAAAGATGCCTGTACCCCATTCGATTTCATTCATATACACCTCGAGAATACGACGCTTGCTCCACGTGGTCTCGATCATCACGGTGATGAGCGCTTCCTGGCCTTTGCGTAAAAAGCTTTTTTCCGGCCAGAGAAACAGATTCTTGGCGAGCTGTTGTGTAATCGTCGAGCCACCCGCGGCAATCCGTCCGCGCTTCTCGTTCTTTTCCAGCGCTTTCTGGATGCTCGCGACGTCAAAGCCCTGATGCTGCATAAATTTACTATCTTCGGCAGCAATGAGTCCGCGTTTTAGATGCACGGAAATCTGGCCATAGGGAACCCATTGATGCTGGAGTTGGGCGGACGGATTTTTGCGCTGAAGTTCTTCCAGACGAATCCGCATAAACTGCGTCGGCCCCGGTTCGGTAACGCGCCAGATGAGCACCCAGCCAAAAAACCAGAGCTGGATGCCGAGAAATACCCCAATCAGAATAAGCGGTAGGCGAATCCACCACCGCGATGAACGGCCAGTCATGGCGTTACTCAGCGGCGACCGAATCGTTCGCGTAGCGCCTGATAGACCGGTTGGGTCTGGGGCGTGACGCTGCGCCACAGGGCAAATGCGACTGCGGCCTGTTCCACCAGCATGCCGAGACCATCCGCCAGGCGTTGAACCCCGGCGGCTTTTTGTGCCGCCAGGAAGGGCGTTGGCGCCTTGCCGTACATCATGTCGTAGGCAAAGCCATTCAACCGCAGCGTGCCCGGCGGCAGATCAATGGCTGCGCCACCGAGGCTGGCGCTGGTGGCATTGATGACCAGATCGAAAGGGCCGTTATGACTGATCTCGCTGTTGAGCCTATCCAAGCCGCAAACGCCGAGTTGCGTTCGGCCTACGTTGCCCAAAAAACGTTGCGCCAGCGTTTCGGCTTTGGCGACCGTGCGGTTAGCGATGACGAGTGCTTGGGGCTGGGCGGCGAGTAGGGGTAAAACAACGCCACGCGTTGCTCCGCCCGCGCCGAGCAGCAGAATCCTTTGGTTCGATAGATTTAGACCATGCCGTTGCTGAAGATCATTGAGCAAGCCTTGGCCATCGGTGTTATCGCCAAGCACTCCATCAGCGGTCCAGGCGATGGTGTTGATGGCACCTGCGAGCGCGGCGCGATCGCTTAGCGTCCCGAGTTGCTGAGCGTAGCTCCAAGCGGCCTCTTTATGCGGTACGGTGATATTGACGCCGCGATAGCCTTCTTTGGGCAGGCGCTCGAGCGTCGCCACCAGTTGCTCGGGTGTAACGTCAAGCGCCTCATAGCTGAGGTGTTGGTCGGTTTGTGTCGCAAAAGCCGTATGAATCACTGGCGAGAGTGAGTGATGAATCGGGTGGCCGAGCACGGCGTAGCGATCAAGAGGAGGGATCAGGGTCATCGGGTTTCCAAGGCGTTGCCCCGGGTAAAAGACCAGGTGCGGGTGATGTCCAAATAATCGGTCTCCTTCCGTATCTCCGGGGGGAATGGTGCAAAGGGCGCCGCGATCATGACGATACGTTTGGCGGCATCATCCAGCATTTTGTTGCCCGATGAGCGAAGCACGATAATGCGATCAACGTTGCCATCCGGTCGCAGAGCGACCGACATGACCAGTGTTCCAAAGAATTTACCACGCGCCTCTTCCGGATAGTTCATAGCGCCGATGCGCTCGACTTTGAGACGCCAGTCTTCGAGGTATTGGCTGTAGCGATAGTCTTTCATGCCAGGCGTGAGCGTGACACGCCGCCCGCCACCCATGGTGCCGGTTTGGGTGAGAGCATCCGTCGGTGCAAACGTTTTGTCGATGGGCGCGTTTTTACTGGAATCCGGCCGGGCAGTGCGCGACCGAACGTCCTGAACACGAGGCTCCAGAAGGGGTGAGAACCTGGCTGTCGGCGTCTCAGACGCTATGGGCTTCTGCAGGGAATGGAACGAGACACGACCCGATTTGGCTCCCCGAGGCGGTATCCGGATGCCGTATTGTGGTGCCAGCAAAATCAGATGTACCAGCAATGACAGGCCAATCGCCAACCAGAGCAGTCGGTCAGAGAGCAATGCCCGCCACCCAACTGGCTTCAGGCGCCATGGTGCCTGGTCGCTGGGGTTCTGCTGCATCGGGGGGATAGGCGGCGCCGCGGACATGGCGCTATTGTAGCCCTCTGGCAAGACGGGATTACTGGTGCGTCCCGGGGTTATCAGCCGTTAGTCGTGGCGGCGGTTTCTTCTGCATCGGCCAGCGCCTCCTCGATGGGCACTTCATCAAGCAATTCCAGGTCTCCATCCATCGTGGTTCGGGCAGCGCCTAGCACCGATTCAAAACGGGCTGGCACAGAGAGTTCTAGCAAATCGGGTGCGCCCAGGGTGAGACGGATACGGGTGCCCTGTGACGCCTCCGGTACCGATGGAACGGGAAGCACGAGCGGAAGGCCGTCGATGCGCACATTGGGCGTGTTGCGCAGTAGGGTGCCTTCGCATTCGGTCGTTGCGGATTGTTGCAACCAGCGTAAGCACCAGTAACGTTCCATGCGGCGCTGGAAGTCGGCGTATCCGGCATAGGTGAGATCAAAGTCACGCAGGGCGGCAAACAGTTCCGGTGACCGAGGCGCAAACGGCACCTGCTTACCGGACAGCACAGCAATGAGCTGCCACTGGTTGACGAGATCCGAATAGCGCCGCAACGGAGAAGTACTCCAGGCATAGCAGGGAACGCCCAGGCCTTCGTGTGGCACCGCCGTGGTGGTCATGCGCACCTTGCCGGCGACCTGGCCACGATAGAGCCCAGGAACATGATTATCGGCCAAGAGCTGTCCCCAGGTGGCATTGGCCAGAATCATGAGCTCGGCGACCAGCATATCGACAGGGCTGCCGCGTTTACGGGCCTCGATATGAACGGTGCAGGCGGCAGGGTCGAGGATGGTGCCAGTAGACTGGTCGTGAAGTGGCCCATCGATCTGGTAATGATAGTCGTGTAAGCCGGCCTGTGTTGCGGGTTTGCCACGACGGCCCGCGCAGGCAGCGGCAAAGCGCCAGAGGGTGAGCAGGCTTTCGCCGTGCGCGCAGGCGGGTGTCTCGCCACGATTCAGCGCATCGGCTTCCATGTGCGGCTCGATTTCATGGAGGCGCAGATTGGCCGCGATCGGCACGCGTTCGATGCGTGATTCGTGGCCCAGAATTTCGAATTGATCGTCCGTTGTGACGTAAAGCGACAGCGCGGGCTGGGGGGCGCCAGCCGCCAGGGTGAAGCGGTTGACCACATCGTCCGGCAACATGGTGATCTTGTGGCCGGGCATATAGACCGTGGAAAGGCGGCCGCGCGCCAGCGCATCGTGCGGCGAACCGGGCAGGATGCCGAGGCCGGGCGCGGCAATATGAATCCCGAAGCGCCAGCCGATCCCGGGGAGTCGGGTGACGGAGAGTGCATCATCGATCTCTGTTGTACTGGCATCGTCAATGGAGACAGCCTGGACATCGGCCAACGGCAAATCGCCGAAAGCAGCTGGTTCGGGAAGATCTGGAAAACCGGTGCCTTTGGGGAACCGCTCTGCCGTGAACCGGCGGAAATGCCAGTGGTACGCATCCGGAAATGCGCCGCAGCGCAGGAGCAACGCTGCAGGCGTTTCCTTGGTTTCGGCACAGGCCGCCTCAAAGGCTTTAATTTCCGGACGGTTGCGATCGGGCTGCACCAGCAATGCATCGATCTGATCAGCCAGCTCTGCAGGCAGCCTACCAGCGACCAGCTGTGCGGTCATGGCTGCCATTGCTTCGGCTTGCAGACGTTTTTTTTCCGCACCGGCCAATGCCGCTTTCAGGATATCGGGTGGCGCCCGGCGAAACACACCCTTGCCGCGTCGATGAAAATACATGGGCGCGTTGTGCATGCCCAGCAGCAGCGCGGTACTCTCGATAGCAGAAGGCGTATGGCCGTAATACTCGGCGGCCAGATCGGCCACAGCAAATTCGGTATCAGGTGCGCATTCCCACAGGAAGGCCGGGTCCATCTCAGCGGCGAGCGGTTCGGCCATTGGCAGAAGTTGAATGGGCGTGGGATCTTTGAAGCGCAGCAACACCTGCGCCGATTTCAGTTTCTGTCGTTTGCCACCGGGGAGTTCGACTTGGAGGCTTGTATTCTGATCCGATTGAATCGTGGCGGCGCGAAAGTTGCTGCCTTCCTCAAAGAGGACGAAATCACTCATGGTTGCAATGCTTTAGTGGACAGACCAGCTGACCAGGCCAGTGTAAGCCGTTACCAGCACGACGATACCGAAGATGATGCGATACCAGGCGAAGATGACGAAGCTGTGGGTTGTGATGTAGCGAAGAAGCCAGCGGATACAGAAAAAAGCCGAGACAAAGGCTGAAACAAACCCGACGGCCCACATCCCCAAATCCGTATTCTGGATCGTCGCCCACTCCTTGTAAACCTGATAGATGGTGGCGATACCGAGCGTCGGGATGGCAAGGAAAAAAGAAAATTCAGTCGCGGCACGGCGGGAGAGCCCCATCAGCAGTCCGCCGATGATCGTGGCCCCGGAGCGCGACGTACCCGGAATCAACGCGAGTGCCTGAATACAACCGAGCATGAGGGCATCCTTCAGAGACAGGTCATCCACCGAAGGCACGCGCACATGGTGCTGACGTCGTTCTGCCCAGAAAATGAACAAGGCCCCGATGATAAAGGCTGCCGCAACAGAGATCGGGTTGAACAGGTGGGCCTTGATCGTTTTGTGAAACAGGAAGCCCAGGGTCGCCAAAGGTAGGAATGCGACACTGACATTTAACAAGAAACGTTGCGCACGACGGCTGGTGGTGCACGAAGATACGGTCTCCCAGAGTCGCGTCCGATATTCCCAGATCACTGCCAGGATGGCACCGAACTGAATGACGATTTCAAAAACTTTGCCGGTCTCGTCATTGAAGTCGAGTAGGTCACCGACGAGAATCAGGTGGCCGGTAGAAGAGATCGGGAGGAACTCGGTCAGGCCTTCGACGATGCCGAGGATGAGGGCTTTGAGGAGCAGAACGGTATCCATGGAGGGCACCCGGAAGGGCGGCTGAACGCTAAACAGGCCGCAATTCTATCACTCGGGCGCCATTGCCCGTTTTTATCTTCATTCCATCACCTGCCGGGTAATTCAGCGCAGCGTGATAGTGAGCTCGGGCAAACCGTGAATGCCACAGGTCATGGTGTCGCCACGGACGACCGTGGATACGCCGCCCGGTGTACCAGTGAAAATAAGATCACCCGGCGCCAGCGTAAAAAAGTGCGACAGACGATTGATGATTTCAGAAACATTCCAGGTCATCTGGTTCAGTCGTGATGACTGGCGCATTTCGTTATTCACCTTGAGCCAGATCTCGGCGTCTCTGGCAGGATGGCCGGCGCTGAGCGGGCAAATCTCGGAAATTGGCGCGCCAAAATCCATGCCCTTCCCGAGTTCCCAGGGGTGGCATTTCTCGCGCGCTTGGGTTTGCAGGTCACGGCGCGTCAAGTCGATGCCTGTTGCATAACCGTAGACATGATTGAGTGCATCCGGTTCGGGGATATCCGCGCCCCCTTTGCCGATAGCAACGACGAGTTCAACCTCGTGCTGGAGATTGGTCGTGCCGGGTGGAAAAGGAACCTCGCCGCCTCGCGCAATAATGGCGTCCCGTGGCTTGGAAAAGAAGAACGGGGGCTCTCGATCCGGGTCGCTGCCCATCTCGCGAGCGTGCTCGGCATAGTTGCGTCCAACACAGTAGATACGGCGCACCGGGAACAGCGCATCGTTGCCTGCAACGGGAATCAGCGTTTCAGCGGTCGGTGTAAAGGCGTAAGCTTTGGTCATGGGACGGGCTGGAATTTTGGGGATTGAACGTGCATTATCGATTAATCTGGGCAGACGCGCATATTCGGAAAATTTGGATGAAACCACCTATTTCATTGGGGCTGCTTGCGGCCGCGCTCATGATCACGATGCATGCGGCTCAGGCCGAGTCGTTCAGAGATCGGCAGATTGACGAACGCTTTGCAGCAGCCGACAAAAACAACGATGGCAAACTCACGCTGGATGAAGCACGCCAAGGCATGCCGCGCGTGGCGGATCACTTCGACAAAATCGACAGCCAGCAGCGCGGCTATGTCACCCTGGAGCAGATCAAAGCTGCCGCTGATCAGTAACTTATTGAGCAGCTATCAACAGGTTGATGTCGTGGGCGACGTCCGTTGCAGGCATTTCATGAGGGACGATGAGGCGGACGCGACCCTGGCGATCGATGAGAAAGCTGTTGGTGGAGTGGTCGATGGTGTAGACCAGTGCAGAGCCAGGTAGTGGTGTTTTTTGCCAGAAGATCTTGAACTGCTTAGCGATCTGAGCCGTTTCCTCCGGTGAGCCGCTCAGGGCAATGAAGCGTCGATCGAAGGCGTCCATGTAGGCCTTTAGTGCGGCCGGCGAATCACGTTCTGGATCCAGGGTTACAAACAAGACGGCCAATTGGTCTGCGCGTGGCCCCAGCTGACGCATGACTTCAGCCTGCCGCGCTAAATGGGTCGGGCAGATGTCGGGGCAATGGGTAAAGCCAAAGAACAGGCTGACGACTTTGCCGCGAAACTCCGAAAGCGACCGTATCGTTCCGAATTGATCGGTAAGTATGAAGTTGGTCGCCGGAGGTTTGTCGACAACGGGTTTTGCCTTGAACGGAGGATTCTGCTCGCTGCAGCCAATGACCGCAGCGAGCATCAGGCACAGAAGGATACGAAGAAACATCACAGGCGGGCGGATTTCGCGCGCGCCGTGCTTCTTATCGCGATGAGGCCGGCTTCTGCTGCGAGCAACAGTAGGAATGATCCCCAGTCTTGTTGCTTGACCTGCCAGAGCATCAGCGCAAATAAAACCAGAATCAAGGTGGTGAGGAAATCAGGAATTTTCATCATCATTGTTTGCGATGCAACATCAAAAAGTATGGTCGTCCATGCCATTTTAATAGTAAAGTAATTCCCACATCAGCACGCTGTGATGCGCGCGTGCATTAAATGGGGTTCCCCCAAAGCTACGGACAGGAGACAAAAGCATGATCAGCCCAATGATCCTCAAGGTGAGTTCACTCGAGAAAAACGCCGGTTTCCATCTGCCGACCAGTCAGGCCGATATCGTGACGCCCGATTCTCCGGCCATTGAGGTGATGACAGATCTCAAGCAAATCGTTGCGGCGACGGTCGATGCCGATGTGTTGCTCAGTCATGCCAACCATCTGATGATTTCGCGCGGCGTGCGCTCGTTGATTGTTACCAATACTAAGGGTGATGTGGTTGGGTTGCTGACGGCAACCGATGTACTCGGCGAGAAGCCGATGCAATGCGTGCAGAAGAATGGCATCAAACATGAAGAAATCAGCGTCAAGGATGTGATGACTAAGCAAGAAGAAATCGAGGTGCTGACCCTGAAGCAGGTCATGCAGGCAAAAGTGATCGATATCATCGAAACACTTAAAGTGCATAATCGTAACCACGCGCTGGTGGTTGATTCGGATCCGCTCAATGGCCGTCAGATGGTGCGCGGCATCTTCTCTGCTTCACAGATCGCCCGACAGCTGGGTGTCGCAACTCAGATTCACTCAGTGGCCAAAACCTTCGCCCAGATCGAAGCTGTGCTCGCCAGTTGACGCGTGTCCTAGAGAGCCGCGAGGGCCACGGTTGACCGTGGCCTTTTTCTTTGAAGCGGCGCACAATATTCAAATGACTGTTCATAAAAAACACGCCTTTCTTCGATTTCTGTATAACCGCCTAAGAGAAGAGCATCTGGCCTGGCGGATCATGTTACGCGAAGAGTGGGTTTCGCTGGTGGTGCTGGTGCTGGGCGTTGTGCTCATTCTGTTTGTGACGCGGCCGCTACCCCCGCGTACGGTGACTCTTGCGGTTGGTCAGCCAGGTTCGACCTATGAGTTGTTGGGTAAGCGCTATCAGGAGTATTTTGCACGCGAGGGAATCACCCTGACGCTGGTCAACACGGCCGGCTCGCGTGAAAGTATTGCCGAAGCCGATGATGCGGGCTCACCGATCAACGGGGGCTTTCTGCTCGGTGGCGTTGCGCGTAAAGGAGACTTTTCGCATCTGATGTCGCTGGGTAGTGTGCAATATGTGCCGCTCTGGTTCTTCTACCGAGGGCCGCCCTTCACGGGGTCCGACGCCGTCTCTTACTTCCGGGGTAAGCCGATCGCCATTGGCACTGAGGGAAGTGGCACGGAATTGCTGTTAACGCGCATTCTGGCAATGCGTGGGATCAATATTGAGCAATCAGACGCGTCCCATTTTCGGCGCTTATTGCATGCGGAAGCGGCCGAGCAATTGCTAGATGGCAAAATCGACGCTATGGCAATTGCTGATGGCATCGATTCACCCACCATTCAAGATCTGCTGGCGCACCCCGAGATTCATATTTTTGACTTTGCCTACGCGGATGCCTATGTGAAGCGTATGCCTTATCTGGAGATGGTCACCATTCCGCGAGGTTCGCTAGATCTGGTGAAGCTGGATCCGCCAAACGATATTCATATGATCGCTTCTACAATCACCTTGTTGGTTGAAAAGACGATGCACCCAGCGCTACAGCTTTTATTTTTACAGGCTACTGAGGATATTAGTGAAGAATCCGATCGATTTTTCGGTCGTACCGATCAGTTTCCGGCATACATCGATAAAAGCATTCCTTTGAGCCCCGTTGCAGAGCGTTATTTTTCCAAGGGCGCGCCCTGGTTAACCGGTACGTTGCCATTCTGGTTGGTCAATTACATTGACCGGATGTGGTTGCTGGTGTTGGGGATCTTCGCCATTGTTTTGCCCCTCTTTCGCCTGGTACCCAATTACCGTCTGTTCCGGTCGCGCCAGCTGATTTCAGATGCGTATGACGAGCTCAAGCTGATTGAAGAACGTATGTACGCTGCTACGTCGGTCGAACAACTGCGCTATCTGGCGGAGCGTATCGACACGCTAGATGACGAACTGGGAGATGTCTGGGTATCGTCCGATGAAACAAACCGGTTCTATACGATGAAGAGTGCTCTCGGTCTGGTTCGGCGGGAAATCAGTGTACGCATTGAGACCATGGGCGAGCGCCTTTGAGCGGTGTTCTGATAAAGCGCTAGTGATCAGTAAATTGCAGGGGAGACGCTTCGTTGTTGCAGTTTTCGCAATCCTGTTCAACCTCATAGCCCATGGTGCAATCGATGGTCTGGCCGGCGATAGCATCGGTGGGTACCTTCATGATCTGAACCTTGATGACCCCTTCGCGCACCATGTCCAGATATCGTGCGGCATTCTGCGATAGATCAATGATCCGCGCGCGATGTCGGGGATGCATCCGGTCGTTCACTTTGACAACCACGCATAGGTTGGTATCAGGCCGTTTGACTGCAACGAGTGTTCCCAACGGGATGAGATTGCTGGCGGCGGTAAATAACTTGTTGTTAAATGTGTCGCCACTCGCCGTTTTTCGGCCCTGGAATCTTGGGCCATAGAAGCTGGCCTTGCCGCGCAAACCTCTGGAATCGATGGTTTCGGGTGCGAGCTCTTCCCTAACCGGCAAGACTGTCCGCGGGCGTTGGGCATCGTTATGCAAGCTTTTTCCGGATTGACTCTTGATCTGAGGCGATTTCTTAACCGGAAGCTGATCGGCAGATTCGTCGCTATCGGTGCCGGTTCCGTTCGTGATCCCGAGCGCCGATGGCAACGGGTAAACGCAAAGCCCTACCCATAAGGCGGCCAGGCATTTGCCAAGCTGTCTGTGTTGTTGAAGCGGCATTTCATCCCTGGCTACTGAGGAAACAGGTACATTATCCACATTCGGGATTGTATAAAGATGGGTGGAGTCGATGCTGACAAAAAAGACGGTAACAATTGCCCTGTTGGCGTGGAGTGCGGCGTCATTGGCGCAGACGGGCTTGCAGGGCTTTGACCGTAATTACCCGAACACGCCTGCAGGCGATAACCCGCGGGGATTCACGCCGCAAATCAGCCCGGTGCAATCACCGTCACCTCAACCCTCATCCAGCGATGTTGTCGAACCAATATCCGCGTCGGACGATCCATTTACCACACCGGATCCCATGATAGACGGTAACTCAGCCCCGGATCAGGCGGCGGATGCCGTTGGCGCACCTGCGAACGAGTGATTCCTGACGTTTGGTGGCGGTCAAAATACGGACCGGACGACCCGGTAGCCGTCAGATGTCAGTTGCCGGCCATGCCTGCCGAAACTCGGACTGCAGTAGTCACCCAATCAATTGCCAGCTTTTGGAAGGCTTCTGGTGTGCTGCTTTCAGTACGGAAGGTTTCACCAGCCATGGTGTAGACCCCTTCACCCAGAATCTTTCCCGAAACGCTGTCGCGCATTTTGGCTTCAACAACAAGCATCGGGGTTTTGCTGTCCAATCCCGTGGCTTTTTGTGCCGCATAAAGCACCGCAGAAACGGGGATCACATTCCAGGGTTTGAAACCATCACCTTCAACTTCTGCACCGGTAATCGCAATACTCAGTCGGGCAATGCCAGGCCCAGGTTTGTCGACCACATTGAAACGGTTGGCCACTTTTTCCTTCAATTGTTTGTCAATGATCATCCGGGTTTCATAGATAGTTTCTTCACTCAGGCCTTTTTTGCCCTGACTTTTAAGCGCAGTTTGAAACAGGATGACAGGGTCAATCATGACCCCATGCCAGTCGCTCCGTTTGAAGTCCGGACTGACATAGCGATACAGGTTTACGCCAGGTGCTGGGCTGCCAACATTGACCAGTCGATTGTACTCGGTCGACGTCAAAAAGCCGGACTTCTGGGATTCGGTAAGCCCGCCGCCGCCACACGCGGTCAGAACCGCGGCCATTGCGGTCATCAGGGTGACGCCAGCGGCGCGACGAAAAAATTTCTGGGTGGACATTTGGCGCATGAAAGGTCTCCGACGATCATATGGGCAATGGCGTCAGACTAAAGGGAACTCATGGGGCTGTCTAGCCCAGTACCGAAATATTTTTGTTGCGGGTGAAAAAGCTGTCATCCCCGACGACAGCGATGCGTTATCGGCAATAGGCATTGTTGATTTCTGATCAGGAGTACACCATGGCATCGAAATGGAGCAAGGGGCTCGCCGTTGCGAGTCTAATCGTGTTGACGCTGGCGCATCAGCCGGTTCTGGCAGACGGATGGCGTCACCACGGGCGCGGACATGCGACGAGCGGCGCTCCTTGGGTGCCTTTTGCGCTGGGTGCAGTGGTCGGAGGCATGGCGATCAGCGCCACGTTACAACCACAGCCCATCATTGTGCAGCCTGCCTATTCTCAGCTGCCAGTTTATGTACGGCCGAGGGTTATCGTGCCACCGCCGGGATATGTGTTGATCCAGCCACCGCCGATGTACTAAAACTACTGACTCAGTGCCGCCGGATTAGACTTGCTGGCTAATAGCGAACTTCTGTAGCGCCTGGTAGTCGACTTTTCCGGTGCGCAATACCGGCAATTCTGGCATGTACACCACCTCGCGCGGAAGCCAGGTGTTAGGAATGCGCTCAGCGCTGAAGTGTTCGCGAATCTTGCTGGCGCTGAGGGTGGGATCATTCGTGTAGAGGCGCAGAAGGGGTTTGCCCTGATCCACCATCTCGATAGCAATGACAGCGTGGTGGTGCTCGGGGGATAGTTTGGCTACTTCCTCTTCAATGAAGCCGAGTGAAACCATTTCGCCTGCAATCTTGGTGAATCGCTTCTTTCTTCCCTTGATCATGAGGTAGCCATCGATGTCGACGGTGACAATATCGCCGGTGTCATACCAGCCATCGTCAAGCGACGAACGTTCTTCGATAAGGTCGTGTAAGTAGGACTTCATTAAATTCGGCCCACGCACATGCAGCACGCCACCATCGACGATGCCTTCCTGGGGCTCAATCCGGTATTCGATGTCCGGCAAAAGCCGTCCCACTGTGCCGTGACGCGTGCCAGACGGGACGTTTACCGCAATGACGGGGCCTGCTTCGGTAGCGCCGTAGCCTTCCAGCATGGTGATACCCAATGCCTCATAGAGCTCGCATGTTCGGGGTTTGAGTCGTTCGGCGCCGGCAACGATATAGCGCAGGGATGATAGATCCTCAGGTTTGGCTGCCTTATAAAGCTGACTGAGAAACGTGTCTGTCGACAGCATGACGCTGGGTTTCTGGGTGCGGATTAGCTGAAGATTCTCTTTGTGTCGCAACGGCGATAGACCGATGATAGTGCGCATGCCGTTGAGCAGCGGTAGCAGCACGCCGGCGGTCAGGCCAAAGGCATGAAACTGGGGCAACGCGCTGAACATACTTTCATGGGGACTAATTGGAAATGCCGTCAGAATCTGGTCGACGTTAGACAGCAGATTACGGTGTGACAGCACAACTGCTTTGGGCGCAGCTTCGCTGCCCGAGGTAAAGAGAATGACCGCATGATCATCTGGTTTGCTGCGCTCGGTTTTCAATCGCTTGAGGCGCACCCGCAATAGTCCTCTCAGCTTTGCGATTCGGCCGATGCGTTGTGCAATATCTTCCAGAAATACCGTGCGAATTCCACGTTCGGCGAGCAAATCCGGCAGATCTTGGAGATCGCACTTCTCTAAAAACTGACGCGATGTTAGCAGCACATTAATATGGGCACATTCACAGCAGCGCACCAGAATCGGCAGGGGAAACGTGTAATTAAGAATGGCAGCGGCTTTATGTGCAAAGAGACACGCAAAGATACTGACCACGCCGGTAACGCTATTGGGTAGTAGGCAGCCCACATGATGGCGCACCGTGAGTGTCTCTACCTGGCGGGACAGCACAGCACAGCCAATGATCAGGCGGTCGAAGCTGAGCGATCGACCGAGCTCATCGAGCACAATTGGCTGGCGGCCTGGGTGCGCCGCAGCCGCCATCAGAAGTCGTTTGGGGATTGTATGGTGGACCGGCATGGATTTTCCAGCGTTCTAGAATGTGACTAGTTTGCCATGCGCCGGAAAAAAAATCGCCGTGCGGATGGTGATGCCCTGTTCGGCCTCATGTGCGTAGAGCGCGGCATAGCGTTCTAACTGTGGCCGGTAAGTTGCTGCTTTGGCTTCAAGATGGGCTTCCAGAGCATTGCCCGCCAAAGTCGCATCGCTGCGCAGCGTTTTGTAATCGATGATCCAGCGAATACCGTTTTCAATAAAGGTGCGGTCAATCACGTGCCGATCGATGTCGTCCGGTAGCGCCGTCGCCTGATCCGCTTCATCGTTGAACGTTGATGCTGCAAGATTGCTGAGCGGCACTTCACAGCCAGCAGCTTCATGTGCACCTAAAATCCATCGGCTCACCGGGTCGGTGAGGGCGCGCAGTAGTGTATCGCAGACGATCTGCGTTGCGGCATCAATCTCTTCCGCAGGATGGCCAAGCCGGGTAAAACTTTGTCTAAAGCGGGGTAATGATGCTTCAATACGCGGATGGCTCCATGCTTCCAGACCATCTTGGGCAATGGCTTCCAGATACTGGTGAATCATCGTACCGATATCCATTTCCAGTGTGCTGTCGAACACGTGAGCTGGTAGATCTTGTGTTACTACTGGCAGGATTGGGGTGATCGGTGCGGAGCAAGGCGTCGCGACCCTAACAAGTCTGGGCACAAACTTGGCGGGATCAATACTGCTGGCGGGCGGCATGGGCGCGGGCGGTTGGGCGGCCGCCGCCACAAAATCCATCTCGAGCACGGGCCATAACGTTGCGAGTAACGAACTGGCGGCGGGCGGCTTCAGATCAGTAGGCCCATCGCTCTTCGGATCGCGCCCGGCGACCCCCAGGAGGTGTAGCTGACGTATGGCTCGTGTGGCGGCGACGTAAAGAACGCGACGATCCTCATTCTGTCCACGGGTTCTCTCCAGGCCACGGAGCAAGGCATAGGGGGTTGGCGCCTTTTCGCTCTGGCATCCTGGCGCAGGCATTGGTGCTACGACCAGATGTTCCTGGCCGTCACACTCGTGAATCAGCGTGTCCCATAAGAGCAGGGCATGGCCGTCATTAGGTGGCGTTCTGTGTAAACCGGGCACAATGACGGTGTCAAACTGCAAGCCCTTGGATTTGTGAATCGTCATCAGTTGCACGTGACCGCTATCCTCGCTGGCATCTGGCGCGGCAAACAGACGACCTAGGGCGTCATCCAGTCGATCAAGCTCGAGTTCGCCATGCGCATCCAGGGTATCGAGCAGGCGGAAGTAGGCCTGGACGTCTTCAACATCACTGTCACTATTCAAGCAATCGGGGCCACCAATGGCGTGCCAGACACCCTCGACCCAGCGCCGTGCGCGTTGTACACCCTGGTGCGCGTAAGCGGCGAAAAAAGCCTGGCGAAGTGGCAGCAAACGGCATTGCCCGTCTGTGCTCAGTCTTCTGATACGGCTGTCGTCCTGCATGAGCGACCACACCGTCTCTGCATGATCATCGGCTGCCAGGTGATGCAGATCGGCCAGCGTCAGGCCGCACCAGGGTGCGCGTAGAACGGCGAGCCAATGTAATCGATCTCCCTGGGAATGCAGCGCGCGCGTGAGTGACACAAGATCCTGCACGCACTGGCGGGCTGCCAGTGCGTTGATTTCGACCGCACGGAACGGCACGCGAGGCTCAATGTCCTGGAGCTGTGTGATGAGTGCGTCCAGGTGCGGACGTGCGCGAACCAGCACAGCGATGGTGCCGCTTGGGTTTTCTGTCCGGGCACTACGGATCAGATGGGCGACGATGGCGGCTTCACGTTGGTCGGCAAGGGACCGTGGCGCGGTATCACCGGTATCGGGATCGCGCTCGCCCGTAATCAACGGGTGGATGGTGACGCCGGCCGTCGGCTCGGCCGATTTGCCGGCCACGCAGGGCTCATAGCGAACAGCGCCACGAATAATATCGTCTTTGGGCGCAAAGACCTGGGCAAACGTTGCATTCACCCAATCGATGATCTCTGGGTGTGAGCGGTTATTCCGGTAGAGCTGCAGGGACTCCGGTTGAATTCTGCCCAGGCCATTTTTGCGGACACGCAAAAACAAACCAACATCTGCTTTGCGAAAGCGATATATCGATTGCATCGGATCACCCACCAGAAAAATCGAGCGATCAGGTTCGTTTGCCCAGCCGGCGGTCAAGCGCTCCAGCAGTGCGACCTGGAGTGGACTGGTGTCCTGGAATTCATCAACCAGTAGATGGCGTAAACGATAGTCCAGGCGCTCGCGAATTTCGCCCGGTTCATCGTCTGGCCCAATCGCTTCAACGGCGCGCATGGCGATCTCACCAAAATCGACGGCTTTTTCCTGGTTGAAGACCAGCCAGAGCTGGGTATAGGCCAGCCGAAGCAGTGCAGCCAGCACAGCCACCACTTCGGCCGAAGCATTGCTCAGCTCAGGGTCGGGTAACTCACGGATGCTTGCCAGGATCGCTGCATCACCACTGGCGGCAATTTCGGCAATAGCATCCAGAAGCACTTGGCGTTGCGGTTGATGGGTTGCGCCGGCAATGCAGATGGGCGCTCGATAGAGGCGACGTAACTCGTTATCTTTCGTCAGGAAAAGTTCGGCCAGTGCGCGCCAACGAGGCAAATCGTCCGGATCCGTGCCGAGTGGGTGCTGCCAATCGGCCAGCAGGTGTACTGGCGAGTTTAGGCTTAAGTCGGCGGCATAACGGGCAGCTGCCATCCATGGTTCCTGGCGCGCTGCCGAAAACCGCTCGACGACATCGCAGAGATGATTTGAGACGAGCGCATGTAAGGCGTTTGAAACGGCTGACGCTAGTGCGCCAGTGCTTTGTTTGCCATAGTCGCCAAAGGCCAGGCTAGCCCATTGGTCGCGTCGGGCGAGCATGCTAACCAGCATTTTCTGCAACCGGCCAGTATCGTTGTCGAAGTAGGTTAATGCTTGCTCGATGATGTCGCTCGTGGCTGTCCCGTCTTCCAGCTGATCCAGCGTATTGCGCGCAGCTTGTTCGTAATAGCGTCCGGGGTCGCTAGCTACGGCGGGCTGGTCGCCGAAGCGTGAGAGAAGCGGCATCTGACGCGCGATACGGGCCGACAGCGCATCCAGTGTCATTACCCGTAAACGGGTAGGTTGTTGCAGCAGTTGCCAACCACGTTTAGCATTTTGTTCAAGGACAGCGCTGGCCAGTCGCCAGGTATGCTGTTTATGGGGCAGGGTCTCGGGATCCGGTGGCTCGGCTGCGCTGCGTAGACTGAGCATGATGCGGTCGCGCATTTCTGCGGCGGCTTTGTTCGTGAATGTCAGCGCGATGATTTCTTCCGGTTCGTCGACGCAGGCGAGCAAGCGCAGAAATCGCTGTGTCAGTAATTCTGTTTTGCCGGCACCAGCGGGCGCGTCGATAATGAATGAGCGGCAGGGGTCGAGAGCCCGGCTTCGCGCTGCCGCATCAATTGCCAGCAGTGTCTGAGGGTCACGCGTGCCGGTCATCATGCGCCACCCCCGACTTTGTCCGCCGCGACTGCGGCGTCGAGTTGCGCCTGGCGCTCGGCCAGGCGCAGCAAAGGACGCACTTCGCAGAAGCGGATATCGTGGTCGCTCGTGATGCTAACGCTTGCGGTGCCGTCGCGCACTTCCTGCGCGATGTGGTGGATGGCTTGCCGCCAATGGTTTATTACGCTTGACCAATCCGGAAAGCGTGTTGCATCAAACAATTTTCTGCCACGATCGCTGCTCATGGCATGTACCCCCGGTAGCAGATGATCGTCTTGACCGACGCCTTTGAATCCTAAACCCGTGCTGTGTACCAAGCCGAAGGCCACGCCGGCGATCGTGCCGGATGCGTGTTCGGCAATCGCAGCATAGATCGGTAGTTGCGGTTCTGTAATGCGATCGGCGGCCCAGTTTCTGATATCAATGTCTGCACCGGTTTTGTAGTCGATGATCACTGTACGGCCATCGCTTAGCCGATCAATCCGGTCGATCTGCATGCGAGCGATGATGCCGCCTATCTGCACCTCGCGTTTGCCTTCTGCTTCGAGAACGACAAAGTCTTCCTTGCGGGTCGATTCCAGCTGTAGCCATTCGTCCACCAGGCGGACGAGGCGACGTTGTTCCAGCGAAGCCTGACGTGGTTTGAGCGCCTCACGTTTCCGGTCATTGTTGAACTGCGCCAGCGCCGCTTTTGCAGCAGCAGTGACGGCTGCACGACGCGTGCCATCGGTCATGTTCTTGAGGATTGCAAGTGATTGCGTCTCTTTCCAGAAGCGTTCAAGCGTGTCGTGGATCAGCGTGCCGCGCTTGCGGGGGTCGAGGCCTTCGACGGGGATTGCCAAAGCCTTGGCACCCAGACGGTATTGAAAGTAGCCCCAGGCCGGGCAGATGGCCTGCGCGCGCAACAGCGCGGTGCCCCCGCCAACTGCGTCTCCTTCGCCAACCGGCGGTGCAAGGTTATCCATCAGGGTTTCAAGCAGTGATACCTCACGACGTTGCACATCTACGACCCAAGGGGCCGGTGACGGACTAATCGGTTGAGCTACACCCAGGTGCCGGATCAGCGGGCTGGGCTGTTGTTCGGTCGCGTTGTCCATGCGCGGAAAACTGATGCGAACGATGGGCGCGCTTTCTAATAGCCGGTTCTGAATGCGCTGTGCAAAATCAAGCTGAATGATGGCGCTGGCGTTTGGTGCACCGGCGGCACGCAGCAACTCTGCGGGCAACAGTGGGTTCGGATTAGCGGGCGGCGGCCAGGCGGTGTCGGTAACGCCCATGATCCAGATCGCATCAAAGCGCATGCCGGTGGCCTCAAGCACCCCCAGAACCTGGATTGGGGGCGTGCCCCGTGTTTTAGGCTGGAACAATCGCTCGGCAGAGAGTTGCGTGAGCAAGGATACCGCTTTGCTAAAGGTGATCTTGCCGGTGATCTGGTCAAGCTGAGCTAATTTGCCGAGTTCTTTGCCGAAGGCTTCGCGCGTCTGGAATTCGTCGCTGCGCAGGCGGTCGTTGGCGAGCCACCCGCTATTGCCGAGTAACGCCTGGATAACCCGTCGCCACTCGGAAGGGAGGCGCTGTTTTCCCAGGGTCCGCGCGGCGGCACTCAGGCTATTGAGAAATCCCCGCGTTGCAGGTGCGTGAACCGACTGCTTTTTAAAAAGGTATTCGGCGAAATCGCAGTAACGTGATAGCGGTGCTTTGGGGGCAATGCCTTCGCGCATAGCACTATCGAGTCGCGCGCAGGCATCACGTTCGTCGGTGCGCGACCAGTAGGGGCTCGCCAACAAGCTACGCATCATGGGCTGCTCGACGGCGTGGTGCTGTGCGAGTACTTGCAGGATCGTGAGCGCAGTTCGCACCATCGGTAGCGTGGCCAAAGGTGACCCCAGGCTGATATTAAAAGGGCGCCGCTGTAACACATTGCCCGGCAACACGAGTGCCGGGTCGAGGACGTCTTCCAGCGCATCGGCCAGTGGATACTTATAGGT